>JAZUGW010000227.1:0-9702 GCA_045641465.1 Kiritimatiellia bacterium
AAGTTCTCCCCGTCGCTTCGTCTAGGCGGAGAGAATGCAACTCCCCCTAGTCCGCGGCAGATTCAATGCAACAAACCCGAACGAGAAAGTGAATGCAACCTCCGCTCCGCGGAGGGGTTGCATTCACTTTGTCTTTTCACCCCTGAGCGACTGACGCAATAGTTCTGCGTTAATCGGGCTGAAAATATGGTATAATATTCGCCTTAAGGAGAAGAACGATGAAGAAAGCAGCAGAAAAGGTGACGGCGGTTATTGAACTCAAGATCACGCCGGCGAAGGACACGGGATTCACGAAGATCGCGCAGCGCGTGGCGAAGTACCCCGAGGTCGATGCGTGCTTTTTGATGAGCGGTACGTATGATTTGCTGGTGTTTGTGAGCGGGAAGTCGCTGCAGGATGTCGCGCACTTCGTGTCGGCCGAGCTGTCGACGCTGGAGGGCGTGCTCTCGACGGCAACGCATTTCATGCTCAAGACCTACAAGGCGAAGGGCGTTTTGGCCGAGTTTGCCGGCGATCAGCGCCTGCCGATCGTTTAAGATTCCGTCATCGGTTTCAAGAGGTTAGGATGCCGGTAAAACGCAAGACATTTATCGCGCCGCACGTGGCGGCGTTGCCGAAGAGTGGCATTCGCAAGTTCTTCGACATCGTCGCGCAGCGCAAGGACGTGGTTTCGCTGGGTGTGGGCGAACCCGATTTCGATACGCCTTGGCACATTTCGCGCGCGGCAGTGGCGGCGCTGGAGGATGGCGCCACGCACTATACGTCGAATCTAGGTACGCCCGAACTACGCCAGGCGATTTCCGCCTACGTGACGCGCCGTTTCGGTGCGACCTACGACTGGAAGAAAGAGATCCTCGTGACCGTCGGAGTTTCCGAGGCGATCGATCTCGCGATTCGCGCGATCACGTCGCCGGGCGACGAGATTCTCTATCACGAACCGTGCTTTGTTTCCTACGCGCCGACAATCCGAATGGCGCATGGTGTGCCCGTGTGCGTGGAAACGCATGTCGAAGACGCTTTCCGTCTGACGGTGGAGGCGCTGGAGGCGAAGGTGACGCCGCGCACGAAGGCGTTGCTGTTGAATTTCCCGTGCAATCCCACGGGTGCCACGCTGACGCGCGCCGACCTGAAGGCGATTGCGAAGTTCGTGTTGAAGCACGACCTGCTTCTTCTCGCGGATGAAGTGTATGGCGAGCTCGTCTATTCTGAGGCCGGTGCGCGTACGGCGCCGAAGCCGCTCTCGTTCGCGAGCCTCCCCGAATTGCGCGACAACCTCGTGCTGTTGAACGGCTTTTCGAAGGCATGGGCGATGACGGGCTACCGGCTCGGCTACGCGTGCGGTCCGAAGGACGTGGTGGATACGATGATGAAGATCCACCAGTACGGCATCATGAGTGCGCCGACTCTCGCGCAGCATGCGGGCGTGGAGGCGATGAACCGGGGCGATGACGATGTGGAGCGCATGCGGCGCGAGTATCAGCGCCGGCGCGATCTGATCGTTTCGTCGCTTAACGCGATGGGACTTCCCACGGTGATGCCGAAGGGCGCGTTCTATGTGTTTCCGTCGATTGCGTCGACGGGACTTTCGGACGAAGACTTCTGCCTCCGTCTCCTCAACGAGCATGAGGTGGCGTGTGTGCCGGGTTCTGCGTTCGGCGCCTCCGGCAAGGGTTTCATCCGCATGAGCTATGCGACGAGCTATGAGAAGATCGAAATCGCGATGAAGCGTCTGGCGGAGTTTGTGGCCACCCTGCGCGCGGAAAAGGGGACTGCGCAGAAATGAAGACAAGGCAGTTTTGGTATCCGTTGCCGGAACGTCTCATCGCGCAGCATCCGTCCGAGAAACGGGGCGATGATCGAATGATGGTGTTGCATCGTGACACCGGTTTCATCGAACACAAGCGCGTGACCGACTTCCCGGACTACATCACGCCGAACGATCTGATGGTGGTCAACGACACGAAGGTGTTCCCGGCGCGTCTGTTGGGCACCTGGAGCGATTCGCCGGGCGCCGTGGAAGTGCTGATGGTACATCCGGCACCTGCGAACGAGGGTCCGGCACCGGATCCTGCGGAGTTCGTCGGCGCGGAAGGCAACGGCCTTTTGGAGCAGCTCGAGTGGACGTGCCTCGTCGGTTCGGGGCGTCCTTCGCGTGCAGGACAGGTGGCCGTGTTCGGACCCAACCGCGAGCTGGAAGCGCATCTGCTCGAGAAGATGGGCGGCGGCATGTGGAAGATCCGTTTCGTCTCGTCGCGTCCGCTTGCGGCGCTTCTGGACGAATTCGGTCACACCCCGGTGCCGCCCTATGTGCATCGCGAAGGCACGCAAGAAGAGGAGCGCGCCGATCGCGAACGTTACCAGACGATCTATGCGAAGCACGTGGGCAGTGTGGCCGCGCCGACTGCCGGACTCCACTTCACGCCGGAGATCTTCGCCGCGCTCGATGCGAAGGGCGTTCAGCGCGTGGCGGTGACGCTGCACGTGGGGCCGGGTACGTTCCGTCCTGTCAAGGCCGAGAACATCGAAGACCATGAAATGGATTTCGAGGCGTTCACCGTCTCGCCCGAGGCGGCGGCGGCGATCAATGCGTGCAAGGCGCGCGGCGGGCGCGTGTTCTGCGTGGGCTCGACGAGCGTGCGCACGCTCGAGACGGTGGCCGCGCGTGAACGGGGTCCTGAAGATCCGCTTGTCGTGGCAGGCAGCGGGGCTTCCAACATCTTCATCTATCCGCCCTATCGTTTCAAAGTGTGCGATTGCATGCTCACGAACTTCCATCTGCCGCAGTCCACGCTGTTGATGATGACGAGCGCGCTGGCGGGTCGTGAGCGCATGCTCATTTCCTACGCGTTGGCGGTGAAGGCGAACTATCGGTTCTTCAGTTACGGCGATTGCATGCTCATTGTCTAGAGTCTTGCCTTTTTAGTGTAAAATTGTGTATAATATCAGCTGAAATTTTGGCGAGATTCCTCAATGGCGAAAATTAAACTAACAAAAACAGAGCTGAAGGCACAGACAGATGCGTTGAAACGCTTCTGTCGTTTTTTGCCGATGCTGCAATTGAAGAAGCAGCAGCTTCAGGGTGAGATTGCCGGTATTGTCGCCAAGGTGGATGATGTGGTGGCGCGCGAGCAGGCGGTGCGGACGCGTCTCGACGGTTGGGTGTCGCTGTTCGCGACGGGCGAGGATCTCCTGAAGGGGCTCGTGCGCGTGAAGGAGATCCGCCGTTCGACGGCGAACATCGCGGGTGTGGAGATTCCCGTGTTCGACGGTATCGACACCGAGGTGAAGGAAATCGATTTGTGGTCCACGCCGGCGTGGGTGGACGATGCCGTTGTCGCGTTGACGGACATCCTGGCCCTGCGAAGCGAGCGCCTGATTCTGCAGAAGCAGAAAGAGCTCATCACGGAAGAACTGCGTACGACCTCCCAGCGTGTGAACCTTTTCGAGAAGGTGAAGATTCCCGCGTGCAAGGAGAACATCCGCGTCATCAAGATTGCGATCGGCGATGAACAGACGGCGGCGGTGACGCGCGGCAAGATCGCGAAGAGCCGTTCACCCGGGGCCGACGGAACGGGCGAGGAGGGTGCAGCATGATCGTTCCGATGAAACATCTGACGCTTCTGTGCGTGGCGAAGGACGCGGAGAAGGCGCTGGAAGAACTGCGCGAACTCGGGTGCGTGCATCTGGATCTTTCGTCCACGGCGTCCTCGGCGGAGTTCGCTGCGGCGCGAGGTGATTTTGAAAAGGCCGTGATGGCCGTGCGGACAGTCGAGAAGGCGAAGCGGGACCACGCCTTGCCGGTGGGCACGAACACCCAGCGGCGCACGGTGGAGGAAATCGAACGCCTGGTGCAGACGCGTGCGGAGGCGACTTCGGCGGCGGACGAATTGCGCCGTCAGGTGGATGTCTATGCGCCGTATGGCGACTTCGATCCCGCGTTGGCGCGAAGCCTGTTGGACCAGGGCATCGACTTGTCGCGTGTGTGTACGCTGCCGGATCCTCTGCCGAAGAAGCGTCTTTCCCAGATGCGTGAGGAACTTGCCTCGCAGATGGCGAGGGTGGAAGCTTGTACGGCGGATCTCGCCGGTACGGACGAGTCGTGGATCACCTCCCGCTATCCAGAACTGAAGGATCGCGTCGCATTCGAGTCGGCGCGCGACATGCTCGAGACGCAAGGTGTGGTCTCCTGGATCGAGGGCTGGGTGAGCCTTGACAATGTTCCGCGCGTACGAGCCAAGGCGGTTACGAAGGCCTGGGGGCTTCTGGTGCGCGATGCGGAAGAAGGCGAGAATCCGCCTACGCTGATTCGTCCGCCGAAGCTGTTCCGTCCGGTCGCGGCGCTTTTCGAGGGCCTTGGCATTTCGCCTGGCTACACGGAAGCGGATGTCTCGGTGCCGTTCATGTGCTACTTCTCGCTGTTCTTTGCGATGCTGGTGGGCGATGGCGCGTACGGACTCATCTTCCTCGCGGCGACGCTGTTCGGCTGGTACAAGACGAAGCCGAAAAAGGGCAGCGAGGCGAAGCGGCCGCGCGTGGTCAAAAGCTGGCTGTGTCTGCTGACGGTGTTTTCGTCCGCCACCGTGTTGTGGGGACTTCTCTCGAACACCTGGTTCGGCGCCGGCTTCTCGTTCGCGGCGAACTGGCCGACGGTGAAATGGCTGGCCGATCCAAGCTATCAGAACATGATGCTTCTGTGTTTCACGATCGGTGTTTCGCATTTGATGCTGGCGCGCATCTGGAGCGGCATTCAGATCATCAACGACCGCACATGTCTCGCGCAGTTCGGCTGGGCGGGCATCCTGCTGTTCATGTACCTTGTCACGAATTCGATCGTCGGCATCTTCTCGGGCATTCCGACCTGGGCCTACTGGCTGTTCGGCGTGTCGCTTGTTCTGGTGTTCGGGTTTACGCTCAAGGGGAACGAGCTGAAGAGCCGCGGAATCGAACTCGGCATGCTGCCGCTCAACATCATGAGCGCGCTCGGCGACATCATTTCGTACGTGCGTCTCTTTGCGGTGGGCCTTGCCTCGGTGAAGGTGGCGGAGAACTTCAACCACATGGCGACGGGACTTCTCTCGTCCGAACAGGCCTGGTGGCTCAATGCGCTGCTGGCGGTGGCGATGGTGGCGATCCTCGTGGTGGGCCATGGGCTCAATCTTGCGATGGCGGGACTTTCGATTCTTGTGCATGCGGTGCGACTCAACACGCTTGAGTTTTCCAATCACAAGGGTGTTTCGTGGGCCGGGCGGGCGTTCCGTCCGTTTATGAAACACGGGAGTTGAATTTGAAAGAAAAGAAGGAGTAAAAAGTATGGATCCGATGATTGTTGCAGGTGCGATTACGTGCCTGGGTCTCAGCGCGGCGGGGTCTGCGTTTGGTACGGGTTTTGCGGCCTCGGCCGCCGTGGGGGCGTGGAAGAAGTGCTATGCCGCGAACAAGCCGGCGCCGTTCATCCTGCTCGGTCTGGTGGGTGCGCCGATCACGCAGACGCTCTATGGTATGATTCTCATGTTCATCATGCTCGGCAAGACGAGCGTGCAGGGTGCGGGCTTTGCGTGTGTGCTGCTGGGTCTGTTCGCGGGTCTCGGCATCGGCCTTTCGGCGCTTTTCCAGGGACGTGCGGCGGCGGCGGCTTGCGATGCGCAGGCGGAGACGGGCCAGGGCCTCACCAACTACTTCGGCGCGTTGGGTATCGTCGAAACGGTTGCCATCTTCACGATGGTCTTCACGATCATCGCGCTGGGATCCATCAAGTAAGAAAGTGTCGGCAAAATGAACCAGAAAGTCAAATCGGCGTTTACAATGGTCGAGCTGCTGGTCGTCGTGGCGATCATCGGTATTCTCATGACAGTGATGCTCGGCTTCTTCTCGGGCACGACCGAAGCCGCGCGTGCGACGCATTGCATGAACAACATGAAGGCGCTCGTGACGGCGGCGCACAACTACGCGATGCAGAACGAGTACGGACACTATCCGGCGGCCGGTTCGTTCGTGTGGATGGAGTACAACGGCAGCCTTCAGTACTACGAGCAGAGCGGCTGGATCGCCCGCAACCCGCGTGGCGAGAAGAAGGTCGGTTCCATCATTTCGTTCTCGGAAGACGACACGTTCAAGAACAAGGATGCGAAGAACGGTCTGCGCCGTGCGTTGACGGCGGGAACGTTGTGGAGCCGCCTGAACGGCAGCCGCAAGCTCTATCAGTGCCCGGTTCATGCCGAAGCCTGCTACAAGCGCAACCATCGCTATCCGGGTTGGTCGTATGTGATGAACTCGGACTTCGGCTGGGCCTATGACGGCAACGACGCGCTCAAGGCGTGGACGGGCAAGAGCCACGGCAGCTTCGGCGCGCCGGACCGTGTGTTGATGTTCGCTGAAATCCAGGGCATTGACGATCCGGAATACCGTCTCGTCGCGAACCTCAACGAGAAGGGCGAGAAGGGCGACTCCGTGCTGCAGCACGACAAGGAGTTCATCGGCTTCAACCACAAGCAGAAGGTCGGCCACTGGGCGGGACACGTCGCATTCGTCGACGGCCATGTGGGCAAGTTCCTCGTGCCGGAGAAGGGATCGATCGATCTCAAGAAGCTGACGGAAAAGCTGTGCGCGGGCCACGAGCTCCAGTATCGGAGCGGTCGGTATGAAGACCTTCAGGAGCGCTAACTCAAACGCGTGACAAGTTAAGTCAGTGACAGGCGGCGGCGAGAACGGACAATCCGAAGATCGCCGCCGTTTCTGCACGCAGGATGGTCGGACCGAACGAGGTCGGAACGGCAATCGCCAGAAGCGCGTCCAGTTCCGCCGGCGTGAAATCGCCTTCCGGTCCAACATAGAGCCCCAGACCGTTCGCGGTCGCCGGGGCTTCTTCTTTTTCCGCCGTCCGCACTTTTTGAACGGCTTCCAGCAAAGGCGGCGGCGGGGGATTGGTCAGCGCGCCGACGAAGACCGCCCGGCAGGCACGCACGAGCGGCAGCGAATCCGCGAAATCAAGCGGCGCGACGATTTCGGGCAGCCACACGGCATCGCTCTGGCGAGCGGCGTCTTCTGCGACACGCATCCAGCGTTCTGCCTTGGCAGGACGCTCTTTCGGGTCGAGGCGCACGATCGCGCGATCCGAGATGACCGGAACGATCCGTGAAACGCCGAGTTCCACGGCCTTCTCGATCGTCCAATCCCAACGCGAACCCTTCGTCACGCACGCGAAGAGCGTGAGCGGCAGGCCCGTGCGGGGATGGAAGACGACAGGACCCTGTGGCCGGTCGAGCCGACCTGTTGCACCGTTCCACTGGTAGACGCGCGTGTGCCCCTGGCCATCGAACAGTTCGATCGGTTCGCCGGTTTTGGGACGAAGCACCTTGAGATGATGGGCGGCCTCCTTGGGAAGACCGACCTCATCTTGCGAGAGGATCTCGCACGCGACCAGAAGACGGTGCATCGGGCTTACCTTCCGTTTGTCTTCTGCAGCTTGTCCTTGTGCTGATAGAAGACTTTGGTCTTGGACGAGAAACTCCGGCTCTCGGGGAAGTTTTCCGCATCAAGCGACTTCGCGAGGTCCTGGAGGAGGCTGCGCTGCTTGCTCGTGAGGCGGCTCGGCACTTCAAAGACGATATTGGCGTAGAGGTCGCCGGCGGCTCCGCCCCGCAGATTCGGAACGCCCTTGCCGCGCAGGCGGATACGATGGCCGTTCGGCGTGCCCGAGGAAAGCTTCACCGTGGCGATTCCTTCAGGTGTGGGAATTTCCACTTCGCCGCCCAGCGCCGCAAGGATCGGCGAGACGGGCACGTTGACCAGCAAGTCGAGTTCATCGCGCTGGAAAATCTCGCTCGGCCGAACGTCCAGCACAACATAGAGGTCGCCTGGCTCGCCACCGCGAAGTCCGCCCGCGCCCTTGCCGCTGAGGCGCAGACGCGAACCGGTATCCACCCCTGGCGGGATGCGCAGCGAAATCTTGCGAGGCACGCGCACCTGGCCGGTACCGTGGCACTTCCGGCACGGCTTTTCAATGACGGTACCCGAGCCGCCGCATTTCGGACATGTCTGGCGGATCTGGAAGAACCCGCCGCCGGCGATCACCTGTCCGTGGCCATGGCAGGTCGGGCAGGTCACGCGCTTCGCGCCTTCGGCCGCGCCGGTACCATGGCATTCGGGACACTGATCGGGCAGGTTGAGGTCCATTTCGCGCTGGCTGCCGAAAATCGCCTCGTCGAAATCGATCTGCAGCGTCATCGTCATGTCCTCGCCGTGCTGAGGACCGTTCGGGTCATGCCGTTGGGCACGGCGTCCGCCCCCGAACATGTTGCCGAACATGTCGGCAAAACCGCCGCCGCCGCCGCCGAAGATCTGCGAGAAGATGTCGCCGAAGTCGGCCGTGGCGTTGTTGAAGTCGAATCCGCCGGCGCCGAAGTTCACGCCCTGGTGGCCGAACTGGTCGTAGCGCTGGCGTTTTTCGGGATTGGAAAGAACTTCATAGGCCTCCGACGCTTCCTGGAACTTCGCCTTGGCTTCTTCACTGCCCTGGTTGCGGTCCGGATGCCACTTCATGGCAAGCTTGCGGTAGGCGCTCTTGATCTGGTCGGCACTGGCGTCCTTCGGCACGCCCAGCACCTCATAGTAGTCTCTCTTTTCTGCCATTTGCAAAACTCCTTACGCATTCGGCTTGCCGGCGCTCACAACCACCTGTGCCGCGCGCAGCAACTTGCCGTGGAGCAGCCAGCCGCGTTTCACCTCGTTCATGATCACGCCTTCGTCGACATCCGGCGAAGGCAGCTGGGCCAGAGCCTCGTGGAAATTGGCGTCGAAGGGTTCGCCGACGGAATCGAGCGGCGTGGCGCCCTGATTGGCAAGCGCCTTGAGAAGGCCGTCGTAGACGAGCTTGACACCGGCCACAAAGGGATCCTCGGCTTTGTCCTTCGCCTTGTCGAGCGCGAGGGCGAGATTATCCACGGTCGGCAGGATTTCCTTGATGACATCGGATGCGGCGAACTTCACGAGATCTTCGCGATCACGCGCGGTACGCTTCCGGAAATTGTCGAAATCGGCCATGGCCCGCGCATAGCGGTCCTTCCAGTCCGGCACGGCTGCTGCTTCTTCCGCCTTCGGGGCCTCGGATTCCTCTGCGGCCTTTTCGTCTGTCGACGCCGCGGCCTCTTCGGGCTTCGCGTCCGCAGGGGTCTGTCCCTCTTCAGGCTTCGCGTCTGCCGCGGACTCCTCGGCCTTGGGGGTCTGTCCCTCTTCAGTCGGAGCTTCCGGCGTCGTTTCGTTTATTTTCGTTTCGGCTTTATCTTCCGCCGTCGGATCGACGGACGTCTTCTGTTCTTCTTTCTTGTCCATTTTTCGGCTCCACCAACTCATTTTAATCTCTGTCTTGCGATTCACAAAATTAGTGAAGTTCCAATTATATCATTTCTGGATGAAAGGGGCAATCCATCTTAAATGTAAAATTGAAAAAGGAAAACGGGAAATGGATGTTCCGTGCGTGTGCGCGCGACAACGGCACATTCGCCGTCTTGCGGCGGAATCCTGAAGACTGAAAATTGAAGACTGAAAATTGAAGACTGAAGATTGGGGTGTGAGTAAAAAGTGTAAGGTCAGGATTGCGGCTCATGCCGTAATCCTGAAGTTTGATCGGAGAGTCGCCCTTAGGAGTGCGATGCCAGCCGCGTTCTTGTGCCGCCAGTGCATTCCCGCAAGCTTGCATCGCGCAGC
>JAZUGW010000228.1:0-9540 GCA_045641465.1 Kiritimatiellia bacterium
GCGTCTCATGAAGGGCCATGTGGGGGGCGTGCCGGCCGACTTGAACCAGATTCCGCGCGAGGCGTTCGTGACGGATGCGCCTGACGGCTCGCGCTATCTCACGGCGTACAACTTCTCGACGAAGGAGACGAAGTCCTTCGCACTTCCGCTCGGTGCGCGCCGGAATGTCGTCACGTCCGAACTGCTTGTGCCGAACGGCCTCGTCAGCGGTTGCCGCTACACGCGTCGTCCGGGCGATGTGCGGATTGAAAACGGCAATCTCGTCTTCGCCCTCCCGCCCGCGTCGCAAACGGCCGTCCGGGTGAAATAATCCGCACGACGTCTCAAAGCGACGACAGACGGGGTCGCAGGCTTCCCTGTTCTGACGGGCGTGTTCTGCTCGTCAGTGATGGGGTGGTGTCGGCATCTAATAAGGAAAGAACAGAGAATGATGAAAGTCGCAGTTTGGACAATTGTGGCGATGTTCGCGATGACGGGGGCCGCGGCATCGGCGAAGATTCCGCCTTTGGTTGAGTCGTTTGCCCGTCCAACGGGTGCGGCACGGATGAACATGGGGCCGCTCTTCTGGATGCATGGCACCGAAAGCGCCGAGCGGCTCCGCGCGTATGTGGACCGTGTCGACTTGTCCGGCCAGGGCATTCTCACGGCCGAGTCGCGTCCGCACAAGGACTGGATGGGCCCGGACTGGTGGCGCGACCTGCGGATCGTCATCGACGAGGCGAAGCGGCGTGGTCTGAAGGTGACGCTTTATGACGACTACTGGTATCCGAGTCAGCACATGGGCGGAAAATATCCGATTCCCCGCGAGTTCCAGTGCCAGGATGTCGTGGCGCAGGTCTATGCGCGAGGAGAGGCTCCTGCGTCCGTGACGAACGAAATCGTCCGTGTGCATGCGCGCGAGACCGCGAAGGGGACGTATGCGCTTGCGGCGGATGGCGATCGGACGCTGGTCTATTCGTGGCAGTTCCTGGGCGCGGAAAACGAACGGTTGGGCCGGCCTTTCTTCCAGTCGGTGAACGGACTCGATGCGGCGGCCGTGGAATGGTTTCTCCGCAACATCTACGAGCCGCACTATGAACACTTCAAGCCTGAGTTTGAGGACGGTACGATCGTCGGGTTCTTCTTCGACGAGCCTCCGTCCCAAGGCTGGTGGGGGCCTGCGCTCGCCGCCGAGCTCAAGACGCGTGGCGAAGACGTCGCCGAACTGCTGACGGCGCTCAAGTTCAAGCTCGCCGATCCCGAACAGCAGACCCGTGCCCGCACGCGGTATCTTGACGCCCGTGCCGAGACTTGGGGCCGTACGATGTACGGCCGGCACAGCGAGTGGTGCCGGGCGCATGGCGTCTATTCGAGCGGACACTTCCAGGACCACATGTACCTCTACTACCATCTCGGACTCTCCGTCGGCAACCTGATGCAGCTGTTGAAGTATGTCGAGGTCCCCGGTGTGGACCTTGTCAACCGCCAATACTATCCGAACCAGCGCGAAAGTCGCAAGCATCAGATCGACTATGGCCAGCTGCCGAAGTATGCCTCGTCGGCTGCGCATGTCTACAACCGCCACAACGGCTTGAACTGGTGCGAGGTCTTTGGCGGCTACGGGCAGAACCTCACCTATCCGCAGATGAAGTGGATCTGCGACTGGCATCAGTCGCAGGGGTGCTACTATTTGATTCCCCATTCGTTCAACCCGCAGGCGCCGGACGACACGGACCACCCGCCTTACTTCTACAACGGCGGCTACGAGCCGCGCTATCCGCTCTTTCAGGTCTGGGCCGACTACAACAACCGCTGCGCCCTGCTGCTGTCGGAGGGCGAGCACATCTGCCGCATCGCCCAGTGTGTGCCCGGACTCAGCTACCACGCGGGGAAGACGATTCGTCCCGAAATGTTCGCTTTTGCGATTCAGGATGCGCAGCTCGACAGCGATTGGCTGGGTTGCGACGCGGTGGAATCTGCGACGATCGAAAAGAATCCGCATACGGGCCGTCCGTCGCTGAGGACGGAGAACGGGAAGGAACACTACGACATCCTGACTCTCCCGGCCGCCGAGTTCGTACCGTGGGCGACGCTTGAGAAGGCGCGGACATTTGCAAAGGCCGGCGGCGTGGTCGTCGGCTACGGGTTGAAGCCGTCGAACACGATTACGCGGGGCAAGACGGCTGCGGACGTACGGCAGCTCGTCGCGGAGATCTTCGCGCAGCCGACCGCATTCTTCATCGACGGAGAGCCCACAGGCGTGCAGGTACGCGCGGCGCTGGCGAAACCCTATCCGGGCGAGACGCGTCCGCTCGCCGTGCGCGAGCTCGACATCGCCTCGGGCGACGGACGGATGTTGGCGCTTTACCCGTATGAGAAGGGCGGAAGCCGCATCTTCTTCATTGCGAATCAGGATGCCGCACATCGCCGCGACCTCGTCGTGAACGCGAATTTCAAGGCGGCGACACAGCCCGAGGTCTGGGATCCGATGCAGGGGACGGTCGAGGCCGCGCAGCAGAAGAACGGTGCCGTCGTCCTGACGCTTGAACCCTCGCAGGCGCTCTTCCTCGTGTGGCCGAAGACGCAGACCGCTGGACTCCTGCCGCGCGTCGAGTGTCCTGTCGGCACGGCGCTGGCTGCGACAGTAAAGGGAACCGTCACGTCCGAGCCCGTTTCGGAAGCGACGAAGAAAGTCGAGCGGTTCATCAAAGACGCGAAGTGGATCTGGCATCCGACCGACCGGTTCGCGCAGGGGTCCGTCACGCTTCGGCGGACGGTCGATCGGGCGTCCGCAGGGACGGCGGAGTTCGTGTTCTCCTGCGACAACGCGGCAACGGTGCGGGTGAACGGCGAACAGGTCGGGGCGCAGGCGGCCGGCGAAGATGCCAGCCACAGCGGCTGGCGTGCGCCGACGTGGGGGCGCGCCGCGTTTCGGGCGGACAGGAACGTGATCGAGGTGACGGCCGAAAACGTGTCGCTCGGTCAGGCGGGATTCATCGCGACGTTCCGGTTCTCGGATGGGTCCGTGCTGATGACGGACGAGTCGTGGGATGTGAAGCGCGCGGGCCAGGACTTCGTCAAGGCGCTCGGCGTGTGCGTCTATGGCAAGGGGGCTTGGGGACGCTTCCGCGACAAACATCACAAGGCGGTCAGTCCGTTGTCCGAGAGCGTGGAGACGGTGCTTTCGTTCGCCGTGCCGGAAATCAAGCCGGGTCAGCGCGTCTATCTCGTCTGCGAGGGGGTTGAAGGCGAGCAGTCGGCGGAGATCCGCGTGAACGGTGCGTTCGCGGGCGGCTTCATCGGTCGTCCCTACCGCCTCGATGTGACGAAGTCCGTAAAAGCGGGCGCGAATACGCTCGCATTGCGTCCGTTTCGCGTGAAGACCCCGCGCCTGATTGTTTTGCAGGAGAGGTCGGAATTGTCCAAATAATGAAGGAGATATTATGAAAGCTTTACTTCTCGTGCTTGTAATCGCACCGATTCTGACGGTCGCGGCGAATGACATCAAGCGGTCACGTCCCGCCGGATGGGAACGCCTGGTTCCCGGTGCGCGGTTCATGGACCGGTTCGACCGTGCTCCGGTGGTGATCGGGGGCAAGCTGACGGACGCCTGCTGGGGCGGGGCCAACGTCAAGCCGCGCGATGTCCGTAACGGCATCGAATCGCCCGATTACTCCTATTGGGGCGGCAACATTCTCGAGGTCGACGGCGTCTACCATCTTTTCGTCGCCCGCTGGAAGGAGTCCGAGCCGAAGGGGCACATGTTCTGGCCGAAGAGCGAGATCGCCCATTGCACATCCACCCGGCCGGACGGAGACTTCAAGGTCGTGTCAGTCCTGGGGCCGGGGCACAATCCCGAGCTCTTCCGTTGCAAGGACGGTTCCTGGGCGGTTTATTGCATCAACGCCAAAGGGGCTGCGCACCTCTATCGCGCGAAAAGCGTGGACGGTCCGTGGACCTTCGAACGGATGAAACTCGATTTGAATGGACACAAGCTGATCGAGGGCAAGAGCAACTTCTCGTTCTGCACGCGTCCCGACGGCAGCGTCCTCGCCGTCTGCCGGGGCGGTGGAATCTGGGTGAGCGAAGACGGGCTCAAACCGTTCGTCCAGCAGACGGACAGGCGCGTCTATCCGAATGTCGAGGGACGCTTCGAGGACCCCGTTCTCTGGCGGGACGAGGTGCAGTACCACATCATCGTAAACGACTGGTATGGCCGCGTTGCCTGGTACCTGACTTCGCCTGACGGCATCCACGGCTGGACCGTCCAGCCCGGCGAGGCCTATACGCCTGGCATCGCCCCGAACGACTGGTACAAGTACGAGCGCATGCGCATCCTGCAGGATGCGTACGGCCGCATCGTCCAGGCCAACTTCGCCGTGATCGACTGCGTGAAGCGCGAAGATCGCGGGAGTGACAGCCATTCGTCGAAGAACATCTGCCTGCCGGTCAATCCGGGCCGTCGTATCACCTCGCTTCGTCTGGTGAAGGAGGGGTGGGAGGTCCGCGTGGCAAGCGAGCCGGGGTTCAACAGTGTGACGGATGTCGATGTCGGCTCGCTCGTCTTCGGTCCGCAGACGCTGGTCGCCTTCGGGCAGGGACTCCGGCCGCTCAAGACGGCGGAACGCGAAGGAGACCTCGTTCTGACGTTCCCGTGCTGTGACATCGATGCGCCCGTCGTGAAGATTCTGGGGAAGGAGAAGTCCGGTCGCGTCTTCTTCGCCACGGCCCGCAAGGACGGCACGTCGCTCGGACCGGTGCGCAAGAAATGAGGGGACGGATCGGAGATTGGAGGTCCGGCGGTCGCATCGTCGTTCGGGATGTTCTCGTCGGCGAGGTTTGGCTCTGCTCGGGACAGAGCAACATGGGGATTCCGTGGTGGGGCGACTCGCCGCGCGCACGCGACCGCATGGGGTATCAGATCGGACAGATCACCAGCCGTCCGCTTCTACGCAGCTGCTTCCTCGGCAATGGCTGGAGCGATCGGCCGCAGACGGAAGAACGCGTCGTGTGGAAGTCAGCGGCGGCAAGTTCAGGTTGACGTTCAACGATGTGAAGAAGTGGTTCGTCTACGACCCGGACTGGCGGCACATCCGCGATCCGAGGAGGTCCGTTGAATACGGTTTCGAGGTTGCGGGTGCGGACGGTCGGTGGGTGAAGGCCGAAATCGGCAACTTCCAGAAAGTGCCGGACCGTTTTCTCGAGTACCGCGGGCAGATCACGAACGAGGTGCTGGAGGTCTTTGCGCCGCAGGTGAAGGAGCCCAAGGCACTCCGCTATCTGCACGCGCATCCGTGGCGCGGCTATTTGGCAAACGAGGCGGGACTTCCCGTCGGGGCATTCCACATCGACGCCCGGTAACCGTCTCGCATTTCTTCCTTGCGGGGTGACGAGATTTGTGCGATAATACAGGAGTTTGCGTTTCGACTGTTTGTTCGGAACGGGTTTTCGAAATCAAAAAGAAGGAATGAGTTCATGGAAATCGTGATCTGCAAGACGAAGGAAGAGGCGAGCCGCAAGGCGGCCGATCTCGTGGCGGCGTGTGTCAAGTCGAATCCGAAGTGCGTGCTCGGGCTCGCGACGGGTTCGACGCCGGTGGGGATGTACAAGTGCCTCATCGAGGACAACAAGGCGAAGAAGATCTCGTTCAAGACGGTGAAGAGCTGGAACCTGGATGAATACTGGGGACTTCCCGGCACGCATGACCAGAGCTACCGCTACTTCATGAACCAGAACCTCTTTGATTCGATCGACATCGATAAGAAGAACACCCATGTGCTCAACGGTCTTGCGAAGGACTGGAAGAAGGAAGTGAAGGCCTACGAGGCCGCCATCAAGAAGGCCGGCGGCATCGACCTGCAGGTGCTCGGCATCGGGTCCGATGGCCACATCGCGTTCAACGAGCCCGGCAGTTCGCTCTCGAGCCGCACGCGCATCGTGTTCCTCACGCCCCAGACGATCAAGGACAACGCGCGCTTCTTCAAGAAGCAGTCCGACGTGCCCACGCAGGCGCTCTCGATGGGCGTCGGCTCGATCATGGAAGCGAAGCGCATCGTGCTGCTCGCGTTCGGTGAGAACAAGGCCGATGCGGTAAAGGGCATGGTCGAAGGCGGCGTTTCCCAGTATTGCACGGCGAGTGCCCTGCAGATGCACGAAGACGCCTGGGTGTTCTGCGACGAAGCCGCCGCGAAGAAGCTCAAACTGCGCAAGTACTACGCGTGGCGCGCGGAAGAGGCGCTCAAGGCGGAACTCGCCTAATGACGGTTTCGGCCGTGTCGACGACGGAGGAAATCCTCGCGACGGTCGATGTCGCGCGACAGACGCTCACGGTGACGTGCAAAGGCACGCCCGTGCGCGTCTATCGTGTTTCTACGGCTCGTGCGGGCGTGGGGGCGGTGGAGGGAAGCGGTCGAACGCCGCCGGGACGCCATCGCATTGCGCGGCTTTTCGGGCACGGCGCCGAACCGGGCCAGGTCTTCGTGTCGCGCCGTGCGGTGAAGGGGATGGTCATTCCGCCTTCCGCCTGGCGTGCGGGCGCGTCGAAGGACTACGTGCTGACGCGCATTCTGTGGCTCGCCGGACTCGAACCCGGCGTCAATGCGGGTCCGGGCATCGATAGCCAGGCGCGCTACATCTACATCCACGGCACGAACCAGGAGCAGCTGCTGGGCACGCCGGCTTCGCATGGCTGCATCCGCATGGCGAATGCCGACGTGATTGACTTTTTCAACTATGTTAAACGCCACCGTTCGATCGTGGTGGACGTTCGGGCGTGAGGAGGAGACGGATGCGCGTCGAGGTAATCGAGCCCCATGGGTTTTGTTCGGGTGTGACGGTGGCGGTCAGAAAGGCCGAAGCCGCATTGGCGCGCACGGGCGTCGTGTATTGCCTTCACGATCTCGTGCATAACGAGACGGTGGTCGAACGCATGCGGGCTGCGGGCTTGCGTTTTGTCACGTCGCTGGCGGAGGTGCCGTCCGGTGCGACGGTGCTGCTGAGCGCGCACGGAACGGGTCCGGACGTGCGTGCAGAGGCCGCGCGACGCGGCCTCGCGGTGGTGGATGCGACGTGTCCGTTCGTGGCGCGCGTCCATCGGCAGGTCTGCGCGTATGCGGCGCGCAAGCTGCCTGTCGTCGTGGTGGGGCATGCGGCGCATGTGGAGGTGATGGGCGTCGTCGCCGAAGCGCAGGCGGCGGGCGCACAGGTGGCGGTGGTGGCGAAGCCGGAGGAGGTGGCGCAGGTGCCGTTTCCGCCCGGATGCACGATTGGCGTCGTGTGCCAGACGACGCTCTCGGGCGAGCAGGTGCAGGCCGTGCTGGCCGCCTTGCGCGTACGCTATCCGGATTTCGAGACGACGCCGTCCGCCGATGTCTGTACGGCGACACGCGATCGCCAGGACGCGGTTCGTGCATTCGTCGCCGGTGGTGGCGACGGCGTGCTGGTGCTGGGCAGCGCGACAAGTTCCAACACGCGCCGCCTTGCGGAAATCGCCGAACAGTCCGGTGCGCACGTGTGGTGCGTCCTCGATGAGAAACACCTTGAAAACATTGATTTTTCAGGTGTTCGGCGCCTGGGGATCACCTCGGGCGCGTCAACGCCCGAGGAAGTTTTTGAAAAGGTCAGATTGAAAATCGAAACCGAAGCCGGGCCCGCGGCCGAACGGCACTTGCCGACTCTATCATAGGAGATCGGCCCTATCCGTCCCATCGGTCCCAAAACAAAAACGAGGCGCCCGGCATGGCATGATGAGTGCCTTGTTGTTTCCGTCGGGACCGGTTCGTTGAGTTTCACCCGAAATTCTGGGAAATGTCCATTTCCCGCTTGCGGCGGGCGGCGTGGAAATGGTACAATCCTGACAATCATAAAATGTTAGCCGATAAAGGAGTGATGATGATTAAGAAAATTGTTTTGATTGTGATCTTGCCGCTTTTATGCGCTGGGTGCGTCTACACTTCAACTGGTTGGGGGGGTCATTGACGAGCAGGGCAAGTCCGGGGTTGAGTTTGCAGGTCAGGACCTAGGTCGAAAGCAACTGAAAGTGTCGGGAACCAGGTGCAGAAGAAGAAGTTTCCCTTTTGATGACTATTCTTGCAGGGTTTGGTATCTAGAGGGCTTTTTTTTAGATAACCTGCTGCTTGAGATAGTGTATCAAGGTGCTGTACTTCTATCCACCCTGCCTTTGCACCTGGCATTGGCGGAAGACGGGGATCCAGAGCCTGCGGAACTGGTGATGGATCTAGGACCTGGCAGGTGGATAAACCCTCGGCTGTATGTACTTCGTAAACTCAAGGATTTGCGATACGATGACAGTAAGTGTTTGTGGTACGATGACAGGCATGTCTGTGACTTGGACCTGCCGAATGGTCAAATTGCCTCGTTCTGGCTTGTGTGCCAGGATTCAGATCAATTGGGGAGCGGCACACAAGAACTGGTAATTCGCGTTAAAGACCGCAACGAAATTGCCAAGAACGCACTAGATGTAAGGTACGAAATGATTGATCTTCTTGAGCTTACTAATAGGACAATGTGGTTTTTGGTGGATGATGATGGGTCGGCCTACTTCGTGCATTTACATAACTATTCCAAAAACACGAAATTTCTTGGCTTGTTTGGACAGGAAGATGGTTGTCGGCAAGCGGTCATAGCGGAAAAAGTTCAGTTCTCCAGTGGGGACATTGTGCCGATATTGGAGCTGACAAGTCGAGGACAAGTTAAAAGTGCCTCGCCCAACTGCATCTCAAGGGGATTTTTTAAACTTTCTCCAGGAAGATGACGATGCTTGATATCTTGACGAAAAAGCAGGAAAAGAACTACTTGAGTGAAGAGCTGAATTTCACGGATTGCGGGGAGGGGCGCATCTGCGTAGTCGACCACCGATCACGCGGGAACCCGCTTCGCGGGACGCGGAAGGCAGTTTGAAAAATCCTCCTTGGGATTCGTCACTGGCGAGCCTCCCGTTTCACATGGATTTCGGGCGTGGGGCCGATGGATGTGCGGAGCGAAGAGGGATAGGATTGATCATGATGGGTCTTATAGGCTTGGGATAGGATTGATTTCCCTAATAGAATCTGAGGGCCCGACAGGAGTCGCTCATTGACTGTGCACTGGGGCAGTTGGTAGGGCGCGTTCTCCGAACGCGCCGCAAGGGGAGGCGAACGGGAAGCCCAATGGACAAGCATTTCGACGCGTTCGAACGTGCTTCCTGTGGCGACAAGGACCTCCAGTGTAGTTGGTCAGTGAGCGGGGGGACTTGTTCCTTCCACAGCCCGCGATCGGGGCCGTGGTGTCCGTGTGGGTGGAGGCTCGCGCGGCTTCGGGGGCAACCGTACGCCCGTCCGTGAAGGGCCCGCAGCCCGCTTCGCGCATGCTACCGATTGGGATGAACAGCCTACTTCGTGTAACAGGGCCGCAGGTTCGACGCCACGAGCATTTTACGGGCGTTCTTTTGAACCACACCCGTGCGTCGAACCTGAATCTCCAGTTTACAATCTTCAATTTTCAGTTTTCAGTTTGGCATCCCCCCTGTTGCACGAAGAGGATCACACATTTGAATCGATGTGA
>JAZUGW010000229.1:0-31360 GCA_045641465.1 Kiritimatiellia bacterium
ATGAAATCATCATGGAGCAATTGACTCCTGTTCAAGGTCGTGTGTTGCAGGGTTTGGTGGCAACTCCGCATGCGCGTGTCTTTTCCGGGGAATTTAGTTCGATGTTGAAAATGGCGACAAGCTCCATTCGACGTGTGCTTACGCGGCTCGTTGCCGACCGCTTGATCTACTCGCATAAGGGCGAGTACCATTTCTCCAATCCCTTTTTCCGTGAATGGTTGGCACGTCAGATGTAGGTTCCGTGGATTGGCAAGAGAGTTTAAGGTTGCGAAGGAAAGACAAAATGAAAATCGAAGATTGCTGTTTGAGATCGGGAGATTTTACGGGCAATGCGACGCAGCTGTTGGACTGTGTCAAAGACGCCGCGAAGGCGGGCGTGAAGGAACTGGTGATTCCGTGCGATGCCCTGCAAGGAGGCGATTGCGGATCGCTTGCCACGCATCCCGCGTTCGTGAAACTTGTCCACGCGGCCGAGGAAAAGTTCCTGAAGGCGGTCGCGAAGGTCACGCAGGCGCCGAAACTGGTGAAGGGGACGCCGCTTGCGCGTACGCCTGTGGCGAAGGGACCTGATCCGCGTCTGCCGTTTTGCGGACGCCCAGCGGAGGTTTTGGCCTGCCAGGTTGCGGGGCTCGTGCGGCGTTTGAAGTCGATGCCGTGGTGTCACGATGTCGTGCTCGGTCTTTCCGGCGGACTCGACAGTGCGCTTGCGCTGCTCGTTTCGGTCGCGGCCTTCGAGGCGCTCGGCTATGAGAAGAAGGGCATCCACGTGGTGACGATGCCAGGATTCGGCACGACGAAGCGGACGCGCGGGAATGCCGATCTGCTGTGCGAAGGACTCGGCCTTGCACTCGAGACGATCGACATCACGCCGGCCTGCCGCCAGCATTTCAAGGACATCCACCAGCCCGCTTCGCGCGTCGATGTCGTATTCGAGAATACGCAGGCCCGTGAACGCACGCAGATTCTGATGGACATGTCCAACCAATGCAACGGCATCGTGATCGGTACTGGTGACATGAGCGAGATCGCCCTCGGCTGGAGCACCTACAACGGCGACCACATGAGCATGTTCGCGGTGAATGCAGGCGTACCCAAGACGGCGGTCAGAGACGTCTGCCGCTGGTGGGCCGAAGAGAGGGTTAAAGGGTTAAAGATTAAAGGGTTAAAGGTTAAAGAGTTAAAGAGTGAAGGGATTGAGGTTAAAGGGTTAAAGGGTGGTGGCGAGGTGAAGGCAGCGGAGGCTTTGCTTGACATCATTGCGACACCGGTGAGCCCTGAATTGCTACCAGCGAAACGCGGTGAGATCCTGCAGAAGACCGAGGACAAGATCGGTCCGTATGAACTGCACGATTTCTTCCTTTGGCATTTCATCGGCGAGGAGGAAGGGCCGAAGGAAATCCTTCGCGCGGCCAAGAAGGCCTTTCGCGGAACTTATGATGCGGCAACGATCGAGAAGTGGCTGAACCTTTTCTTCAAGCGCTTTTTCTCACAGGCGTTCAAGCGGAACTGTGCGCCGGACGGCATCCCCGTGTTCCAAGTCTATCTCGCTCCTTCTGGCTGGTATATTCCTTCCGACATGGTGAACTTCTTCGACTTGATCGAGGGGGCGAGGTAGACGAATGTTTGAATGTTTGAATGTTCGAATGTTCGAATGTTGGAATGAAGTTTAGAAAAAAATCTCGGCAATTTCATTTTTTCTACTTGATTTTTACAGGTGAAACGCGGTATAATAATAACTCAATTTTTGTTCCAAGAAAGGTTAGGTCTACAAATGGGTACAGGTCGTACACTCCGTAAAGAGTCTCATGTCCGTCCGTGCAAGACGCCGGCCGGCAAGGCTCGTCGTGCAAACGCGCAGCGCCGTCGTCTCGTCAAGTTCGGCATGAGCGAAGAAGAGGTCAAGCTGATGAGCGACGAGAACGTGCGTGTGCTCGTGCAGCGTCCGACGGTCGTCAAGAAGATGCTCGCGAAGAAGGCTGAGGCCAAGTAAGAAATGACCTTTGTCCGCTGTTCGATTGACGAACGGTACGTGAATCCCCTCTTCGAGGTCTTCGATGGAGGGGATTTTATTTTGTCTTCGTACCGTGACGTCGAGGATGAGAAGACCACGATGCAGATCTTCCTGCCTGAGGCGAGTGATGCGCCACAGGCTGCGGAGGCTTTGCGGACCGCCGGTCGGATCGTCGGCATTGAACTCGCGTTGGAACAGGGCGAGATCGCCGACGAGGACTGGAAGTACGCCTATCGCAAGCATTTCAAGACGGATGTCATTTCACCGCGTCTGGCCATCGTCCCCGAATGGGAAGTCGAAGCGTTTCGCCAGTCGGATGTGCCGACGAAGCATCCGGGCATTCGCACGATCATTCTCGATCCCGGCATGGCGTTCGGCACGGGCCAGCATGCGACGACGCGGGCCTGTCTCGAGTATGTCGACCAGCTCGCCGTGGAAAATGCCGACCGCACGTTCCTCGATGTCGGCTGCGGCTCGGGCATTCTGGCGATTGCGGCGAAGCTGGAAGGCTTCCGCGACGTCGCGGGATTCGACATCGATCCCGACGCGGTCGACAACGCAAATGAGAACGCGCAGAAAAACGGACTGGGCGAGGTCCTGCATTTCGTCCGGGGCGACTTGAGCAACACGACGACGCTGCCGGGCGTCAAGAAGACGGGCGACCGCTCGTTCGATGTCGTCGCGGCGAATGTGCTGGGACCGATCCTCATTCGTTTTGCGGACCAGATTGCGCCGCTTGCGGTGCCGGGAGGCAAGTTGATCCTCTCGGGTATTCTCGACGAACTCTATCCTGAAGTCAAGGCGGCCTACGAGGCGCGTAGCTATGAGGAAGAGGCGAATCGCCTCATCGGCGAATGGCGTACGGGACTTTTCCGTCGGCGCTGAAGACGCCGGTGGATATTACGAGGAGGAAGAACGATGAACGCCAACACTCGGGTTACCGCGATCAATGCGATTGCCGCGCGCGTACCGGACGTTCCGAATGCGGCGTTGCCGCCGGACCGGTCGATGGAGACGTACGGTGAAGACGTCTTCGGCGAAAAGGAGATTCGCGCCTACTTGCCGAAGGCGACCGCGCAGAAGCTGCTGGCGACCGTCAACGGCGGCGAACCGCTGGACCCGTCCATCGCCGACGATGTGGCGCATGCGATGAAAGAGTGGGCCATCTCCAAAGGCACCACGCATTTCACGCATTGGTTCCAGCCGCTCACGGGCGGCACGGCGGAAAAGCACGACAGCTTTGTCGAAACGCGCGGTACGGCCCAGGCGGTGCAGGCGTTCAGCGGCAAGAACCTCGTCGGGGGCGAGGCGGATGCGTCGAGTTTCCCGTCGGGCGGATTGCGTTCGACGTTCGAAGCGCGTGGCTATACGGCGTGGGATCCGACCAGCCCCGCGTTCATCAAGCGCCATGCGAATGGTGCGACGCTGTGCATTCCCACGGCCTTCTGCTCCTACACGGGTGCTGCGCTCGATTCGAAGACGCCGTTGCTGCGTTCGATGCAGGCGCTCAAGCGGGCGGTCTTGCGTCTGATGGGCAATTTCGGACAAGACCCCGCGCGCGTTTCCGTGACCCTGGGCGCCGAGCAGGAGTACTTCCTTGTCGACCGCGGCTTCTCGCTGCAGCGTCCGGACCTGCTGCAGACGGGGCGTACGCTCTATGGCGCGGCCCCCGCCAAGCATCAGCAGCTGGACGACCACTATTATGGGGCGATTCGTCCGCGCATTCTCAAATTCATGACGGAAGTCGAGGACCAGCTGTGGAAGCTCGGCATTCCGGCGAAGACGCGTCACAACGAAGTCGCGCCGGCGCAGTTCGAACTGGCGTCCGTCTTCGAGGAGCTCAATCTCGCCGTCGACCACAACATGCTTGTGATGGAAGTGCTGCGCCAGACGGCGGAGCGCAACGGACTCGAGTGCCTGTTGCATGAAAAGCCGTTCGACGGCGTCAACGGCAGCGGCAAGCACTGCAATTGGTCCATCTCGTATGGCGGACGCAATCTGCTCGAGCCGGGGTCCAATCCCAAGGAAAACGCCATCTTCCTGACGGTGCTCGCGGCGATCATCCGTGCGGTCGATCTGCATGCGGATCTGCTGCGGACGACGACGGCGGGTGCCGGAAACGATCACCGCCTGGGTGCGAATGAAGCGCCGCCGGCAGTGATTTCGATCTTCCTCGGCGATGAACTGAGCGAGATCTTCCGTCAGATCGAAACGGGCGAGACGGGAACGGCCACGAAGGCGCAGAAGGCGAAAGGCGGCAGCCTGCGCGTCGGCGTGGATACCCTGCCGCCGCTGCCGAAGGATACGACGGACCGCAACCGTACGTCGCCGTTTGCGTTCACGGGCAACAAGTTCGAGTTCCGTGCGCCGGGTTCTTCGCATAACTGCGCGATGAACCAGATGGTGCTCAACACGATCGTCGCGGAATCGCTTGATGCGATGTCGGACAAGATCGAGTCGCTGGGGACGCGCAGCAACTTCAACTTGAATCTGCAAAAGCTGCTGCGGGGCACGATCCGCGCGCACAAGCGCGTCCTCTTTTCGGGAGATGGCTATTCGTCCGACTGGGCGGAGGAAGCCGCGCGGCGCGGGTTGCCGAATCTGGCCGACACGCTGGCTGCGATTGAACCGCTGCGCGATCCGGCGAATCAGGCGCTCTTCGAGAAGTATGGCGTCTTGACGAAGGGCGAGCTTGAAAGCCGCTACGAGATTGCACGTGAAGACTACCAGCGCCGCATCCGGATTGAAGGCTCGGTCGCGCTTGAGATCGCACGCTCGATGATTCGTCCCGTCGTCGCCGATGAATTTTCGAAACTCGCGACGGCGATTTCGCTGGCGATGAAGGACGGCCTGAAAGTCGGCGTGACGGGACTCAAGGCGCTCTCGCTCAAGCTGGGCGCCGGACTCGACGACCTGCACGTCAAGTGCGAACGCCTCGACAAGTCGCTGGCCAAGGGAACCCCGACCGACCAGATCGAGCAGATGCGCGATCTGCGCCGCACAGTCGACGCCCTCGAGTATCTTGTCGACGATGCGCGCTGGCCGTTGCCCAAGTATCGTGAAATGCTGTTCATCTATTAACCATTCATACAGAGAAGGAGACGACATCATGGATATCTTCAACATCGCCAAGAACGAGGAAGGTCTTACACCCGCCGAGATCGAAGCCGCGCTTGCACAGGCGCTGGAAGGGCGCACGCTCGCAAATGTGCTCATCCTTCCGCCGGACTTCACACGTTTCCATTCAAACGCCGGTTTCATCACGCAGGTGCTCTATCGCCTGCTGACGGCGAAAGGGGTGAATGTCGACATCCTGCCCGCCCTGGGAACGCATGTGCCGGTGAGCGAGACGCAGTGGAAGGCGATGTTCGGCGAGATTCCGTACGAGAAGATGCTAGTGCATCATTGGCGCACGGATGTCGTGAAACTGGGCGACGTGCCGAAAGAGGCCGTCGAGGAAATCTCCGAGGGACTTTGGCATACGCCGCTGGCCGTCGAAGTGAACAAGCTCGTGATGGATCCGAAGTACGATCTCGTCATCTCGCCCGGACAGGTCGTGCCGCATGAAGTGATCGGCATGGCGAACCACGCGAAGAACCTCTTCGTCGGTGTCGGCGGTTCGCAGATGATCAATTGTTCGCACATGATCGGCGCCGTCTGCGGGATGGAGAAGGCGATGGGACGTGACAACACCCCCGTGCGCCGTCTCTTCGACTACGGAATGGAGCATTACCTGTACGGGAAGCGTCCGATCCTCTTCTGCCTGACGGTCACGACGGCGCCGGGCGGCAAGATCAAGACGCACGGGCTCTTCATCGGCGAAGGCCGCAACTGCCTCACAGAGGCCGTCAAGCTTGCCCAGCAGAAGAACGTCGACTATGTCGAACACGGACTCAAGAAATGCGTCGTCTATCTCGATCCGAGCGAATTCACGTCCACCTGGCTGGGCAACAAGGCCATTTATCGTACGCGCATGGCGATGGCAGACGGCGGCGAACTCATCATTCTCGCGCCTGGCGTGCGCCATTTCGGCGAAGATGAAACGGTCGACAAGCTCATTCGCAAGTACGGCTACCGGGGACGCCTCCACACGCTCGAGGTGTTCGAGAAGCCCGAGAACCAGGACCTCCGCGACAACATGGGTGCGGCGGCGCATCTGATCCATGGCTCGTCGGACGGACGCTTCTCGATCACCTACTGCGTCAAGGAAATCACGCAGGAAGAAGTCGCCGGCGTCGGTTTCAACGCGGCGTCCTACGATGAGATGGTGAAGAAATACGACCCCAAAAAGCTGAAATATGGCTACAATACCGTAGAGGGCGAGGAGGTTTACTTCATTCCCAATCCGGCGCTCGGGCTCTGGATCAACCGTGAAAAGTTCAATTGACCCAAGTCTTGACTTGCGCGTCTCGTTATGATACAATAATCGCCGTTTTTTCCGTGGGGGGAAGGTCTTCCGAAGGCACTAAAGGAGTAATAAAGAAATGGCTATCAAAGTTGGCATCAACGGCTTCGGCCGTATCGGCCGCATGGTTTTCCGCGCGGCGGTTGAAAACTTCGCTCAGGACGTTGAGATCGTCGGTATCAACGACCTCCTCGACCCTGATTACCTCGCGTACATGCTGAAGTACGATTCCGTGCACGGCACGTTCAAGGGTGAAGTCTCCGCTTCGAACGAGAAGAAGGAACTCTACGTCAACGGTAAGACGATCAAGGTCTTCTCCGAAAAGTCCGCTTATGATTACGAGGCCAAGAAGGCCCTCATCACCTGGGGTGACCTCGGTGTTGACGTCGTGGTCGAGTCCACGGGTCTCTTCCTCACGAAGGAAAAGGCGCAGATGCACCTCGATGCGGGCGCCAAGAAGGTGATCATGTCCGCGCCGTCGAAGGACGACACGCCGATGTTCGTGTATGGCGTCAACCACACGACGTACGCGGGTCAGAACATGATCTCCAACGCGTCCTGCACGACGAACTGCCTCGCGCCGATCTCGAAGGTCCTCAACGACAACTTCGGCATCAAGCGTGGTCTGATGACGACGATCCACGCCGCGACGGCGACGCAGAAGACGGTCGACGGCCCGTCCAAGAAGGATTGGCGCGGTGGCCGTGGCATCCTCGAGAACATGATCCCGTCCTCCACGGGTGCGGCGAAGGCCGTCGGCAAGGTTCTCCCGGCCCTCAACGGCAAGCTCACGGGTATGTCCGTGCGCGTTCCGACGTCTGACGTCTCGTTCGTCGACCTCACGGCCGAGCTCGAGAAGCCGGCAACGTACGAGGAAATCTGCGCGGCGATGAAGAAGGCTTCCGAGACGTGCGTGTGCGAAGGCGGCCTCAAGGGCGTCCTCGGCTACACCGACGAAGCGGTCGTCTCCACGGACTTCCGTAACGAAGCCAAGACCTCCGTGTTCGACGTCAAGGCGGGCATCCAGCTCGACCCGACGTTCGTCAAGGTCTGCGCGTGGTACGATAACGAGTGGGGTTACTCGAACAAGGTCGTCGAGATGATCCGCGTGATCGCCAAGTAACGCGAACGGCTCGAACGAGTCAACAGAAAGGCACGGCAGTAATGCCGTGCCTTTTTGCATGCTAAAATCTTGACAATCTCTTGACATTTCGTTTTCCGAAAATATGCTATAGTGTTCTTCGCCTGGAAATACCAGGTAGAAGGACAATACCGAATGACAGAACGTGAAGCGCGAATCGCATTTAATCTGATTCCCACGGTGGGTGCCGTGACATTTCAGCGTCTCCTGGCTGAGACGCAAGGGGATGCCGCGGCGGCCTGGGATTTCTATCCGCAGAAATACGACTGGGAAGGGAAAGAGCCGGACTGGCAACGGGAAATTGAGCGGGCTCGAAAACTCGGGATCAAGATCCTGACGGAAGTCGATGACGCCTATCCCGCCCAGCTGAAAACGATTTCGTCTCCGCCGCTGGCTTTGTATGTGGTTGGCGATGTGACGGCACTCGCACGCGCGGGAGTGGCTCTCATCGGCACGCGTCATTGCACGGACTATGGACGGGATGTGGCCGAACGTCTCGCTTTCGGTTTGGCGAAACGCGGATGGTGTGTCGTCTCGGGACTTGCCCACGGCATTGACACGTTTGCGCATAAGGGCGCGTTAGCGGCCGAAGGTGTGACCGTGGGTGTTCTTGGCGGGGCGATCGATCAATTCTATCCGCGCGAGAACCGCGAACTCGCGCGTCAGATGGTCCATGCGGGAGGATGCGTCATCAGCGAATTCCCGTTGGGACGAAGTCCGGATCCGCAAACGTTCCCCCAGAGAAACCGAATCGTTTCGGGACTCTCCCGCGGCGTCGTGGCGGTCGAGTGTCCGTTGCACAGCGGTACGCTCATTACCTGTTCGCGTGCTGTCGAACAAGGACGCGCGGTCATGGCCGTGCCGGGGCGGATCGATTGGCGGACGTCGGAAGGATGCCACCATCTCATTCGAGAAGGGGCCCGCATGGTGACCTGCGTCGATGACATTGTCGAAGAACTCACTCCGATGTCGAAAGGAAAGCCGAAACCTCAGAAGCCCGTATCCTCTCTACCAAGTCCCGCCAAACCGAAACCCGAGGAGCCGTTGCTGCCGCTGAAGATGCCGAAGTCGACGACAAACTCTCCCGAGAATTCGATTTCACCTGACGAGGCGCTGATTCTTAAAGCCGTCACGGCAGAGGGCATTTCACTCGATCGGATCGTCCTTGCGAGCGGACTAACCGCGGCACGCGTAAGTTCGCTTGTCGTTGGATTGCGCCTCAAAGGACGTTTGCGTCTCCTGTCCGGCAATCGCGTCTGTCTGCCAAAGAACGGGTAGTAGAAAAATCGTGAATTGACTTTAACCATCTGTTGTGATAACATTGAGACGAACTAGACGAATGCGGGATGGGATGTATGTCTTGGAGTACGCCCCGTTCTGGAAGAGTAAACGAAATGGCTGAAGTACTACTGAAAATCGACAACCTGAAGAAAAGATTCGGGAAGCTCGAGGTCCTGAAGGGACTTTCCACGGAAATCCGAAAGGGTGAGGTCGTGGTGATGATCGGACCGTCAGGCGGCGGTAAGTCGACCTTCTTGCGTTGCATGAATCTCCTCGAACAACCGACGGAAGGTTCGATCGACTTCGAGGGCGTTGACATTGTCGCGGCCGACGAGAAGACGCGTAGTCGCGTTCGGAGCGAGATGGGGATGGTGTTTCAGCATTTCAATCTGTTTCCGCATTTGACGATTCTGGACAACATCACCTTGGCACCGCGTCTGGTGCGTCGGATTCCGAAAGAGGCGGCTGAAGCGAAGGCGCATGAACTCTTGACGCGGGTCGGTCTTGACGACAAGGCTTTGGCCTATCCCCAGCAGCTTTCCGGCGGACAGAAGCAGCGTGTCGCCATCGTACGTTCGCTTGCGATGGAGCCGAAAGTCATGTTGTTCGACGAACCGACTTCGGCGCTGGACCCTGAAATGGTCGGCGAGGTCCTCGATGTCATGAAAGACCTCGCGCGCCGCGGCATGACGATGGTCGTCGTGACGCACGAAATGCGCTTTGCCCGCGATGTCGCCACGCGTGTCCTCTTCCTAGATGGAGGGTGTATCGCCGCAGAAGGTACGCCCCGTGAGATCTTCGAGAAACAACATGAGGGGCGTCTGGGCGAATTCCTCGGCAAGGTACAAGGCGAGACCGTTTCTGAATTCAAAGAATAAACAGGATTGATGAATCATGAAGAAGTTGATGATGCTTGTGGCGCTGGTCGCCGCGTTGTGTGGATGCGAGAAGGCCGCAGATGGACAGCGTTCGTTCACGGTCGGGTTCGATGCTGATTTCCCGCCGTACGGTTATAAGGATGGTGCAACCTACAAAGGTTTTGATTTGGACCTTGCGCGCGAGGTCTGCAAGCGGAAGAATTGGAAGTTTGTCGCCAATCCCATCAACTGGGATACGAAAGACATGGAACTCAATTCGGGCGCGATCGACTGCATCTGGAATGGATTTACCATGCAGGGGCGTGAGAACGGCTATACCTGGTCCGTGCCGTATGTGGACAACTCGCAGGTCGTTCTCGTGAAGACGGGTTCGCCCATCAAAACCCTGAAGGACCTCGCCGGCAAGACGGTCGCCGTTCAGACGGAGACGCCCGTGCAGAAAGCCTTGGCGAAAGACGGTGCGAAGAAGGAATTGGGCGCGACCTTCAAGAAGATTGTCATTGAGCCGAACTACAACCAGGCGGTGAATGAACTCAATGCCGGAGCTGTCGATGCCGTGGCGATGGATGTCGGTGTTGCGAAAAAGAAAATGGCCGATCTGCCCGGCAAGTTTGAAATCCTCAAGGAAATCGTCATGACGGAAACGTACGGCATCGGTTTCAAGAAGGGGAACACGGCTTTGAAGGATGAAGTCGAAGCCGAACTCAAGAAGATCTTCGAAGATGGAACCGGCGAAAAGATCGCCGAGCAGTACAAGATCGAGAAACAGGCGCTGCTTCTGTTGAAGAAGTGATGCGTCTCCGCCATACAGCGAACGGGAGCCGGGCAAATGACGATGACATCCATGCTGACTGATCTCTTGGGAGGTCTTCTGGTCTCGGTGGAGATTTTTTTCTTCACATTGATGATCGCCTTGCCGTTAGGCTTCCCGATCGCTCTTGTACGCATGTCGAAGAACAAAGTGCTGGCCGGTCTGGCGAGTGCCTTTATCTCGGTCATCCGGGGAACGCCTTTGATGTTGCAGATCATCTTCGTCTATTTCGCGCCCTATATTTTCTTCGGCATGCCGCTTTCCCGTTATCCCCGATTGCTCGCGACGGTTTTGGCCTTTGGCTTCAATTATGCGGTCTACTTCGCGGAAATCTATCGCGGCGGTATTCTGTCCATCGATCGTGGTCAGTTTGAAGCCGCAACGGCGCTCGGACTCAACCGACGGCAGACGTTTTTCCGGATCGTTCTGCCTCAGACGGTGAAGCGTGTGATTCCGGCTGTCGGTAATGAGATCATTACCCTTGTCAAAGACACGTCGCTCGCCTTTACGATTGCCGTGACAGAAATGTTTACGATCGCGAAACAGCTTTCCAGCGCAAACACGTCGATGACGCCGCTGATCGCCGCCGGCGTTTTCTACTACATTTTCAACTTCATCGTCGCCAAGACGATGGACTACGCGGAAAAGAAGCTCAACTACTACTCTTGATCAGTCCCGATCTCGAAAATTGGCGATGTCGCGGTAGGGCGCGCTGGCAGGGCGCGCTGGTAGGGCGCGCTCTCCGAGCGCGCCGCATTAATTCCCCGCATTAATTTCCGCTTGCGCATTCTCGTTTTATTTGTTAGAATGATTTCGACCTTGAGAGGAGTTATCTAACTCTCTTATACGAAACACTAACATTACTGCATAAAATTACAGACGTTCGACTATTCGGTTCGGATGTAGTTTTGTGTTCTCTCTCGAGGTGGGCCATGTTGAAGCGGATTGGGTTTGGGTTGGCGTTTTGCATTGTATTTGTTCAAGGTAACTTGTTGTTGGCGGACGTGGTGTCACGTGCGGATGCGCGCGTGGCGGCGGCCAATTGGATACATGAGGAGACCTTTCAGTCGGAGCGGCCGTACGGTTCGCCGTCTGATGTGCAGACCGTAATGTCGGATGGGCGGGAGATCGTCCATGTGGTGTCTTTCGGTGATGGCGGCTGGGTCGTCACATCGACGGACGACCGCCTGGAACCGGTGCTCGCGTTCTCGAAGTCGGGTTCGGTCGAAACGCTGCTGGCGACTCCCTTTGTCGACATCCTCGCGGCGGATCTTCGTTCGCGTCGTATCGCGGAGGGGCTGGCAACCACGGATGACCAGGAGGCGGGGGTTGCGCCTGCCGTGAAACCTGCTGACGAGACGCTTTCTCCCTGCCAGATGAAATGGCGGCGCCTTCTGCATCCGGCGACTGCCGATTTGCTGGCCACGACATCGAATGGAAGGACCAATCTGCCGAATGTAGTCGTGGCGCCGCTGATCAAGACAAAATGGAGCCAAGGTTCCATTGGTTCGATGCCTTGTTTCAACTACTACACACCTGATCATCTGCAGAGTGGCTGTGTCGCGACGACGATGGCCCAGTTGATGCGTTACCATCGTTACCCGGTTCTTCCGGTGGAGCCCCGTCCCTATCCGTGCAAGCTCTATGGTCAAGATATTGAGCTGACGCTCATGGGGGGATGCTATGATTGGGATGCGATGGTGGACGAACCGCAGAAGACTCTCTCTGAAACCGCCTACCAGGCGATTGGGAAATTGATGTACGACTGTGGCGTGGCCTTGGGAAATGAATACAAGACCTATTCGACAAGTGCCTATACGAAACAGATTGTGCCCGCGCTTCTTGAGACATTCGGCTATTACTCCGCGAAAAGGCTCGACCTGAGGGACGAGGCGTCGTTGAGTCTTTTCAATTCTCTCGCGACGAACGATTTGGCCCGTGCTCGTCCTGTTGTGGTTTCGCTTCACGGTGCCAATAGTGGACACTCCATTCTCGTTGATGGTTATGGTATTTCCGAACAGACGCTATACTATCATCTGAATTTCGGGTGGGCCGGGTTTGAAGACGCCTGGTATACATTACCGAAAGTGCAGACGACCCAAAGTTCCTATTCGCTTCTCCAGGAAATCATCTACGATGTTGTTCCAGTTGATCCTTCTGCCAGTCCGGTAGCGCGCGCGGTTGACAATATGAATCTTGAGTTTACGACGGGTGGAACGAGTGCGTGGGTCGTCTCGACCAATACGGCGGCATTCGGTCCGAGTTGTGTCCAATCCGGAAAGATCTCTCGCGGTGCATCGACTTGGTTGGAGACGGTCGTTGACGGGTGTGGCGTTCTTTCCTTCTGGTGGTGTTGCGACACGGGGTATGCGATTTTTGGAAGCGACGATGTTTCGTTTATGATCGATGGCGTTAAACAGAGCGTCATACACGGACAGACCTCATGGCAGGAATTGACATATACACTCACGGACCCCGGGGAGCATACGCTTCGTTGGATCTATGAGAAAGATGCTTTCCTCTCGCTCTTTGCACGTTCTGACTGCGCGTGGGTCGATGCCATTTCGTGGAAGCCGGTCGCGCCGACTCCGCCAGATCCAATCATCCAAGAACCGATCGTACCGTCGACAACCGTTGTGTCGGTTTCCGCTCACCCTGTCGACGATTCTCGCGGAAAGGTCTCGGGCGCGAAGGATACGCAGGTCGGTCGAACGGTGACATTAAAAGCGACGCCGAACAAGGGGTTTTCGTTTGGCGGCTGGTATGTCGACCGCGCATGTACGCAACCGGCCGTGACGGTCCAGACGACAGATTTCCGCACGTCGAGTTGGGTTTACACGGTTACCCCTGCAGATGCTGAATCCGGCGCAATTCAGTTCTGGGCGAAGTTTGTCGGACCCGATGAGGATCTCCTTGAACTGGGGAAGGATTTCATGCCGGCTGAATTCGTGTTGGACGAGCGGATTGAATTGGAGATTCCCGTTCGCTCGGTTTCCCTGCCGTCTATAAGTGTGAGCGGACTTCCCACGGGATTGAAATACGACACCAAGCGCGGGGTCATTTCGGGTATCCCGACACGTCCGACCGCGCGGCCGGCCGTCGTAACGATTAAAGTCAAAAATCCAAGTGGCTATCTTTTGACACGCCAGTATGCCGTCTCGGTCGTTGAAGACCGGACATGCGAAGCCGCTGCGCGCGCGGCGGTGGTGTTCGAATCCCAACCGCTTCTTCCGCTGAGCGTCGCAAGCGAACTCGCCGAGTCCGGAAAGGTAACGGGGAGCGGTGTGTATGCGGCAGGGACAAAAGTCGCTCTTAAGGCGACAGCGGCGAAGGGTTTCGTGTTTGTGGGCTGGTATCAAGATCTCGTCTGTGTTTCGTCGTCCACCAGCTGGTCCCTTCAGATGCCCACGCAGGCAACTACGCTCACGGCCAGGTTTGTGACAACGGCCGAAGATGCCGCGAGCGTTCGTTTGTCGGCGGGGGGATTGGGAGAACTTTCGCCGACGGAAGTCCTGCCTGTCGTCAGTCGTTGTGGCGTCGCGTGGAGCTGTCCCGTGAGCTCTTCGGCCCTCTCCCCGACGACGATCAAGGTGACGGGATTGCCGTCTGGACTCAAGTTCACGGCAAAGGACATCGTCGATGCCAAGACGAAACATGTGACTGTACCGGCCAATACAATCTATGGAACACCAACCGCCGCCTCGAAAAAGAATGCAAAGACCGGCGAACTTGTACCTTCTCAAGTCGTCCTGACGGTCACGACGTCAGGAAAATCGACACAACGTTACACCCTCGCGTGGACCGTGGAACCGTTGCCGGCGTGGGCGGTTGGAACATTCACTGGGGCGGCGCTCGACACAGATGGAGGTGTGGTTGGACAGTCGACGGTCACGGTGAGTACGGCCGGGAAGATTTCCGGAAAAATTCTGGTCCAGGGGAAGACGTGGAAGATTGCAGCGGCGGCGTTCTCCGATGAGAGTGAAGAGGGAACATTCCACGCAACGATCACGGGGACCTGTGGGAAGGAAACGTTGACGGAGGAATTGACACTGAGGGCAGATGAACTTGACGGATGCTTGAACGGGGCGTGCCTCTGTGCCGTCCAGAACAACTGGAAGGTCGAGCCCTGGAAGTCGGCCGCCGCGAAAATCGCGAAAAAGCCGAAGCTCACGATCCCCGTCGACGGTGACCTCTCGGGGGAAGTCGTTCTCTCGTTTGGCACTGCGGGGACAGTTAAGGCGGCAGGATGCTTCGTGATGGGCGTTGATGCGAAAGGGCGTTCGCAAACGGTGAAAGTTTCGTGTTCGTCTGTACTCTCGCCCCTGACCGCGGCCAATCCAGAAACGGGTTCCTGTGTTGCTGAAACAGTGATTTACTTTCCGGCGAAAGGAACATTCCCAGGCTGGGTCCAGCGCCTTGTCATTGAACTTTAAATGTTTTTCGTCATTTGAGAAAATGCTTCTCGGGCTTGAGTCCTCAAGCCTTTTGAAATTTTCTCATTGATTTTTGGCCTCCATTTTAGTACCATATTGCAAAACATTTGGTAAGAGTTAAGTACAACTGTTCAAAAAGAAAGACAATTTAAAAAATGAGTAACAAACTGCTGATTGTCGAATCGCCTGCCAAGGCTAAGACGATTGGAAAATACCTCGGTGAGGAGTTCACGGTCAAATCTTCCGTGGGCCATGTTCGTGATTTGCCGAAAAAAGGACTCTCCATTAAGATTGCTGCGGCAGCTCCTGGTTCCGCGGATTGGATTTTTACGCCGAGTTACGAAGTTTCCCCTGACAAGAAGAAAGTCGTCGACGAGTTGCGTAAGGCTGCGAAGGCCGCCGATGAAATCTATCTTGCGCCCGACCCTGACCGCGAAGGAGAGGCGATCGCCTGGCATCTGGGTGAAGTTCTGGCGGATGTGACAAAGGGTAAACCCGTTCACCGTGTGACGTACAACGAAATCACGAAGGGTGCCGTTTTGGCGGCCGTTGCCAATCCGGGCGAGATCAATCTTGCGCGTGTCGATGCGCAGCAGGCGCGCCGCATTCTGGATCGTCTGGTGGGCTTTAAGGTGTCGCCGTTGCTGTGGAAGAATCTCCAGTATGGCTATTCGTTGAGCGCGGGTCGTGTTCAGAGCGTGGCATTGCGCTTGCTCGTCGAACGCGAGCGTGAAATTAACGCGTTCAAGCCGGTTTCCTACTGGGTGATGGGCGTTGAGGCGTCGAAGGGTACGAAGGAAACGACCTTTGTTGCGAAACTGGCGCGTCTGGATGGCGAAAAGCCGGATATCAAGACGCAGGAACAGTCGGCCACCTGCGTCGACGACTTGGACGGTTCGATGTTGCGTGTCGCTTCGGTGAAGATGTTGCCGAAGACGCGGCATCCGTATCCGCCGTTCACGACTTCGACGTTGCAGCAGGCGGCTTCGAGCGTGTGCGGCTTCTCGCCTCATCGGACGATGTCGATCGCCCAGAAGCTCTATGAAGCGGGCTTGATCACCTACATGCGAACCGACAGTGTCAATGTCGCGCAGGTTGCCTTGCAGGCGGTCCGCCAGGAAATCGGCGGGCTTTTCGGGGACGCGTACGTGCCGGAGAAGCCGAACTTCTACAAGTCCAAAGCCGGTGCTCAGGAAGCGCACGAAGCGATTCGTCCGACCGATGTTTCGAAAAAGCCGAGCGACATCGCGCTGGATGCGACGAGTGCCAAGCTGTATGATCTCATCTGGCGTCGTTTCATGGCGTCCCAGATGGCGGATGCGAAGTTGATGCAGAAGACCGTCGGCCTCGAGGCCGAAAAGGACGGCTTGCGCCATTCGTATCTCTTCACGGCTTCGACGACGGCGGTCGAATTCGAGGGCTTCCTCGCGGTGATGAAGCTTACGCTGTCGAAGAAGGCGAAGGGCGAAGAGGAAGAAGAGAGCGACGAGGTGAAGTCGTTGCCGCCGTTGAACGAAGGTGAAATGCTTCAAGCCAATCGTTGGCTCTCCGAGCGGAAGGAGACGAAGCCGCCGGCTCGTTTCAGCGAAGCGTCGCTCGTCAAGGCTCTGGAAGAAAACGGAGTCGGCCGTCCGTCCACGTACGCACAGACGATCGAAGTGCTGGTCGACCGCCAATATGCGACACGCGAGCAGCGCCAGCTCGTCCCCTCGCAGCGTGGTATGGATGTCAACGATTGGCTGGTGAAGAAGCTCGAGCCTCTCTTCAATGTCGGCTACACGGCGGAGATGGAAGCGGATCTCGACAAGGTCGAAGAAGGCGCGGTGAAGGGCGATGGCATGCTCTCCGAATTCTACCGCAAGTTCTCCGCCTGGATGGAAGCCGCGAAGGAACCGCCGCCGCCGGTGGACAAGTTCGACCAGCTGTTCCGCTTTTTGGCCGAAGTGAAAGAGTGGAAGCCGCCGGTGAAGATCGCCAATCGCCTCCATTCGGACCAGGGTTTTGTCGACTCGCTGCGTCAGCAGCTGGCCGAGAAGAAACTCGCGCCGTCCGATCGTCAGCTGCAGGCTCTCGCCAAGATCGCGATTGCCTACCGCGACCAGGTGCCGGATGGTGAAATCCGTCTGATCGACATGGGGTATGGTTCGGAACTCGACCGTGTGAAAAACGCGCCGTCGGACGAACTGGTGAAGTGGTGCTTCCAGACGATCGACCGCATCGGCGGTTTGCAGAAGAATCCGTTCCTCAATTCCCTGCGCGAACAAGTTGACCGTGGCCGTCTCCTGTCGCAGAAGCAGTTCCAGATTCTCGCGCGGAGCGTCGGCGAGAATTCGGGCGCGCTGGAGGATGCCGACCAGGTGCGGGCGCGTCTGGCGCCTTATGTGCCGGATGGTTTCGAAGTCGCACCGGTCGATCCCGCCGTGCCGGATCTGCTCAAGCTGCTTGAGAGCGTGACGACATGGAAGGAACCGGTTCGTCGCGGCCGTCGCACGTACAACGATGCCGAATTCGTTTCCTCGTTGCGCGATCAATATGCGCGCCGTAGCTCGCTGTCGCCGCGTCAGGTGCTGGCATTGCGCCGCGTGTGTGTCAATTACCGTGAGCAGATCCCCACCTTCGAGGAGGTCGCCGACCGTCTTGGCCTGCGCGAACTGCCGCGGGCGGAAAAGACCGTCGATGCCGAGCGTGATGCCAAGCGTGCGGCACGCGGAGAACGCAAAACGAAGAAGGCGCGCGGCGAATGACCCCCGAGCTCGTCCAAAAGGTGAACCTGGCGACGCACGATGATTCGACCGTGCGTCGTTTCCGGTCTCATCTTTTGTCCGAGCGGAATTCCTCCACGCATACGGTGGCCGGCTACGAGCAGGACCTCGGCCAGTTCGCCGCCTTTCGGTGGGGAATTGAAACACCTGCGCCATTCGACTGGCCGTCTGTGTCGGCCGAGAATGCGCGTGATTTTCTGATGTCCTTCGCCGCCGAAGGGGCCAAGCCAACGACCACGCGGCGCAAGTTGGCGTCCTTGCGGTCGTTCTTCAAGTTCCTCGTACGGGAAGGCCTGGTCGAGGCGAATCCCTTCGAGGGATTGCACGGACCCAAACTCGCGAAGCCGTTGCCGAAAGTGTTGACGGTCGAGGAGGTGAAGCGTTTCCTCGAAGCGCCGATCAAGGATCTCGAGCGGTATCGTCGGGCGAAGACGAATCTTGCGCCCGTCGACGTCTACACCCGCCTGCGCGACGCCGCTGTTTTCGAGTCGCTCTATTCGACGGGATGCCGTATCTCTGAAATCACGCCTCTTGTCTGGGGGCAGATCGATTTCGCGAATGGCAGTGTCATCGTCACGGGCAAGGGCGCCAAGCAGCGCCTTTGCATTTTGGGATCCAAGGCCTGCAAGGCCCTGGAGCTGATGCGGAGCCAAGCCGAGATCCTGTGGCCCAACGGCGGTGCCGAGAGTACCTGCCTTTTCTTGAACGAACGGGGACGTGCCCTCACGCCACGCGATGTGGAGCGTCGCATGAAGATCTGGCTCGCGGCGGCGGATCTGCCGACGGATCTGACGCCTCATAAGCTTCGCCACAGCTTTGCGACGCATTTGCTGGACTCCGGCGCCGACTTGCGAATGGTTCAGGAAATGCTCGGTCATGCTTCTCTCGCGACCACGCAGATCTATACCCATGTGTCTATTGAACGTTTGAAAGATGAATACATGAAGGCGCATCCACGGGCGCACTGAAAGGAATGCAAATGGATTCGACAGTCTTTGAACTCAATCGGCGCCAGTTTCTCGGTGCCGCAGCTTGTTTTGGCGCTGCGTCTTTGTTCGGCGTAGAACCGGGCGAACGCCTTGCGCGCATTGGCGTGATGACCGATACGCACGTGGAGGAAACGCTGGAGAGCTGTTCACGCGTGAAAGCCGCCCTTGAACTCTTCAAGACCAAGGGTGTCGAAATGGTCATCAACTGCGGCGATGTGGCTGACTACTTCTGCCCCGACGGCTATCGTTTCTATCGCCAGACGGTCAATACCGTCTATCCCGAAGCCGCCGCGCGTCCGCGCGAGGTCTTCGCCTTTGCGAATCACGATACGATCGGTTTCAAAAAGCACGTCGGATCTCACAAAGGCCTCTTGGCTGCACAGGCGTTCGCGGAGATGAAGCGTCTTCTTGAAGCGCCGAACAATCCAACCGATGCGTTCACCTGGAAGGGACTTCCGTTCCTCGTGTTTCCGCAGCCCACAGGGTCGAAGAGCTTTCTCACCTGGAAGGACTATGCGGCGCGTGTCGACGCGGCATGCAAGGCGAATCCGGGCAAGCCGGTGTTCGTGATCGATCATGTGCCGCCGGCCGGAACCACGTTCCACAGCTGGAGTTGGGGCAGCGAGAAGTGTCGTCAGGCGCTTGAAGGCCATCCGCAGGTCGTGTCCATTTCGGGACACGTACACGGATCGCTCGCGTGCGAACGTCAGATCTGGCAGGGTTCGTTCACGGCCATCAACTTTGGCTGTCTGCAGACCTGGGGCGGTTTTGCCGCCGGGTCCACACCGCCGCCGCAGGCGAAGCCGAATTTCGGCGTGGCGGTGATGGACGTCTATCGCGACCGTCTTGTCGTGCGGCGCTATGACGTGCGCGACGGGTCCGAGTACGGGGCGGACGATCCGTGGATCGTGCCGTTGCCTTTTGCTTCGAAGACGGCGCCGTTCGCGCGCGCCACGCAGCAGAAACGGTTGGCGTCGAAGCGTCCTGCGCCGGTTTTCGCGCCGGATGCGAAGCTCGTGACGAATTGGTCCGAAAAGGGACTCGAACTCGACATCCCCGGTGTTGCGACCTCGACGCGGGCCTTCTACTATCGGCTTGTGCTGTCTCGCAAGAATGCACAAGGGGTGTGGACGCCTTTTACGCGGGACGATATTTTCGCCGATTTCTGGATTGCGCCGAAAGACCGTACGACGACGCACTACACGCTGTCGCGCGCGTTCTTCCCAACAAAGGGCGAGACGATTCGCGTGAGCGTTGCGCCGCTTGATTTCTTCGATTGTGCGACGGGACCGATTACGGCGGATGTCGTGGTGCCGAATGCTCCGAAGGCTGTTGGCTGCGTCTCGGGCGACGCGGTGACGTTCACGGAAAACGGCAAGCCGGTCGCACGCGGCGCCGATGGTTTCTTCGTGCCGTCAACTGGACAGGGAACGGCGTGGTTCCCCGTGTCAATGCTGGGCGAGGCGAAACCGGGCGCGAAGTTGACGCTCGTGCTTGAATTGCAGACGCAGTGTCCCAATCAGGATTGGCGTGGCTGGCAGGTGCGGCTTGCCGACAAGGGCTGCAAGGCCAGCTGGATGCAGATGCCGAGCGGTGATCCGGGCGTGCTGAAGTATGCGTTTGATTTTACGTTGGGAACCAAGAGACCGAAGAAGTTCGGCGTGTCGTTCAACCGTCCCATTGAAACGTCCCGTCTCAAATTCTTCGGCGCCACCGTCTACGAACGTTTTTAATCGACACTCAAGTGAAGGAAATAATGATGAATGCGATGATGAAGTCTATTTGGCTAGCCGGTGCGACAGCTCTGGTGATGGCGGGTTGTACGACCACGCAGCCGACCGAAACCGCGACGGGTGCGACGAAGAAGCTCGTGCGCACGGGTGTCTATGTCGGAAAGGGCCCGTATGGTTCGGGTTGCTGCGAATGGGTGCGGATGCTGAACCAGGCACCGGAAATTTCGCTGACGCTCCTTGATGAGGAAGCCGTGCAAAACGGCGCGCTCGACAAGCTCGACCTTCTCGTGATGCCGGGCGGTTCGTCGCCGGCGATCAAGCGCGGACTCGGCACGAACGGAACCGAACGGATCAAGGCGTTCATTCGCAAGGGCGGCGGCTACCTGGGAACGTGCGCGGGCTGCTGTCTGCTGATGGACCCCGTCTACGACCAGTCGCGCGGCATCGGCGTGATTCCGTTCTATCGGGCGGGGTCGAAGGGACAGACCAAGCTCAGTGTGAAGCTCACGCCGGCCGGACAGAAAGCGCTGGGACTTTCTGAAAACATCTATGGTCTGCGTTACAGCCACGGACCCGTTCTCGAGCCGAGCACGAACAGTTTCCCCGAGTCGAAGTTCGAAGTCTGGGGCGTGAACAACGCCGACTTCATGAAGCCGGGGTCGAAGCCTGAGATGATGGGCCGTGCCGCTCTGATCGGCGGTACCTTCGGCAAGGGCCGCGTCTTTGTGACGAGCTGCCATCCCGAATACTATGCCTCGACGCGTGAAGTCCTGCAGGGTGCGTTCAAATGGGTAACGGGTGTGACGATGTCGCAGCCGCCGCGTCCGCGTTCGCCGCGTGCGTTGACGGTCGGCTTCTTTGCGGATGAAATCAACAGCATTGAGGCGCAGCGGACATTACTGGCGATCGAAAACGATCCGGCCTACGACCTGTTGCCGATCACCGACGGCGAAGTTCTTGAAGGCAAGATCGAGCATCTTGATGTGCTGATCTTCCCGAACGGATGGAAGTACGGTTTGGGCAAGTCCGTCAAGAAGTCGATTGCGGCGTTCGCAGAGCGCGGCGGCAAGTCGTTCGCCTGGGGAACGGGGACGGCTGTTCTGCCGAAGGGCGGCGTGGCGTGTGCGAGCGGGGAAGAGGTGCTGAAAAAGTTGAAGCAGGTCAAGTAGGCCCGTTTCGATTACGGAGGACTCGGTATGCGGAAGTTCATTGTCAGTCTGTGCGGAACAATTCTCGCCACTTCGCTGTGCGGCGCGCAACTCGTCTGTGTCGAAGCGGAACAGTTCAAGCATCACGGCGGCTGGGTGAACGATTCGCAGTTTATGGATCAGATGGGGTCCCCGTTCCTTCTCGCGCACGGCATGGGAACGCCCGTGGCGGATGCGACGACTGAAGTTGAGGTGCCCGAAGCGGGCATCTACAACGTCTATGCTTTGACGCGCAACTGGACCGCGCCCTGGAGCACGGAGGCGGCGGGCATTTTCCGCGTGAAGGTGAACGACGTCGAAATTCCCGCGAACCTGGGCACGGGGTCGGGCGACTGGCGCTGGCAGTTTGCCGGCAAGGTCAAGTTGGCGGCGGGCACGGTCAAGCTCGCGCTTCACGATCTCACGGGATTCGACGGGCGTTGCGATGCGATCTGCCTGACGACAGGACAGAAGCCGCAGAAGCCATGTGTGAAGAAGTCCTTCAAGGACGTGTCGGCGGATCTCGTCGTTGTCGGCGGAGGAATCGCCGGTACGTGTGCGGCGATTTCAGCGGCGCGACTGGGTCTCAACGTCGCCCTGGTGCAGGATCGTCCGGTGCTCGGGGGCGCCAACTCCTCCGAAGTGCGCGTGCATCTGGGCGGTGCGATCAATCTGGGCCCCTATCCGCGTCTGGGCGATGTGGTGGCGGAGATCGGTCCTGCGCAGGGTGGAAATGCGCAACCGGCCGGACGTTATGAAGACAAGCGGAAGCTGGATGTCGTCGCAGCGGAAAAGAACATTCACCTCTACCTCAACACGCGGGTGCAAGGCGTGAATAAAGAAGGGGATGCGATTGTTTCCGTCGTCGGCGTCGACACCGTCTCGGGGGCGCTCACGCGCTTCACGGCCCCGTTGTTTGTGGATGCGACAGGCGATGGCAACATCGGTGCGCGGGCAGGAGCCGACTTCCGGATGGGACGCGAGTCGCGCGCGGAGACGGGAGAGGACATGGCGCCGGATGTCGCGGATTCCATGACGATGGGGGCGAGCGTTCAGTGGTACACGAAGACCAATGCGACTGAAGTAGCCTTCCCGAGCCTTCCGTGGATGATTCCGTTCAACGAACGGAACTGCGAACACAACTTGCGCGGCGACTGGGACTGGGAGACCGGCATGATGCGCGATCAGATTGCCGAGTTCGAACGCATTCGCGACTACGGCATGCTCGTGGCGTATTCGAACTGGTCGTATCTGAAGAACAAGAGTCCGAAGAAGGCCAAGTACGCCAAGCGTTCTTTCTCGTGGGTGGCGTTTGTCGCAGGCAAGCGTGAAAGCCGTCGTCTGCTGGGCGATCACATCCTCACGCAGCAGGATGTCTTCGACTTCAAGATCTATCCGGATGCAACGTGCTGTACGACCTGGCCGATCGACCTGCACTATCCGATGCCGAAGAACACGAAGAACTACGAAGGCGAACCGTTCCGGTCCATCTGCACGCACAATCGCCACTATGCGTATCCTGTGCCGTATCGCTGTCTCTACTCGCGGAATGTGTCCAATCTGTTTATGGCGGGACGCGATGTGAGCGTGACTCATGTGGCGCTCGGCACGGTACGCGTGATGCGCACCTTGGGCATGATGGGCGAAGTCGTCGGCATGGCGGCCAGCATCTGCAAGAAGAACGGCTGCCGCCCGCGGGGCGTCTACACGACGCATCTGGAAGAACTGAAGGCGTTGATGACAAAAGGCGTCGGTACGGGCAAGCCGCAACCGCCGCAGACTTATAACGGGGGTGGCTTCTTGAAAGGGAACCCCTATCTGGACGTGAGGAAGAATACAAAATGAAAAAGATGCTGATGGCATGTTGCCTGGCCTGTGCGCTGGGTCTGGGTGCGGCGGAAATGACGCCGGCGACGATTCTCTCGGACATCAAGTCGTCCGTTCGGAGCAACTGGCGCAAGGTGGCCGATCGCTCGCAGGACATTGGCGAACTGCGCGAGGAGCGTAAGTCGCTGCCCGATCGTTCATTCTGGTTTTTCACAAAGGACAAAACCGACCAGGACAAGAAGATCCGTGCGGAACTGAAGCGCGTACGCGAGCTTCTCCTTTCGACGAACGCGCAGAAGATTCTTGAACAGGTCGATCGCATCGACGTTCAGATCGGCGAGCTGAACAAGCAGATTTCGCTCGCAAATGAAGACCTGACGCTGAGTCCTGAGAAGAAGGACGAAATCGAGGCGAAGATCAAGAAACTCACCGACAAGCGGTCCGCCCTGGAGTCGAAGCGCCGGTGTGAAGCGCAGAAGGTGTGTGCCGAACTGCGCGCGCTCGGTTTGAATGTGAGCGGTGAAGCGGCGGAGAACTGCCTCTTTACCGTCAACTTCGGGGAATTGATCGACGGTGTCATCGTGGCGAAGAACGTGGCGGCCGTCGTCGACAACCTGCGCACGTTGATGGCGTCTGGCGATGTGGGGGCCATTCGCCGTTACTATGGCATGTACCTCGTGATGGTCGATGTGCAGATCATCTGCTATGAAGACTATCTGGAGAAGAGCAAGAACGGCGCCTGGCGCCAGGGGATCAACCAGATCCGCATGGACGCGGCGAAGGCGCGTGACGCGGCGCTTGCGAATGCGATGGACGACACCTTCACGAGCGAGCAGCGGCAGATCTTCCGCCACAATGCGGAAATCAACGAGTCGACATTCAAGGCGGCCGAGGCTTACCAGAGCGTGCTGGATGCCCATGAAAGCGTCATCGAGCAGAAGCTCGGCATCGCCGAAAAGATGCGTAAGGTCGTCGACAGCTCCTACGAGACGATCAATCTTGCCGGCGATCTGATCCGTCTTGCGAAAGCGAATCAGGATGCGTTCGATTCGCTTTTGAAACTTGACCTGCCGCCCATCCAGATGTTCAACGATGCGACGGTTCAGCAGGAGTTTATGGCTATTACGAAAAAGTTGAAGGAATAAGAAAAGAAATGATGATTTTGTTCCTGAATTTCATTTAGGGAAAGGAAAAAATAAGATGAAAACGATAATTGGAGTTGTCTGTCTCGCGCTGGGTGTTGTCGGTGGCATTTTTGCGGGTCGATCCTTGGCGGCAAAGTCCTTCGACAAAGCGCTGGAGGTCGCACGAAACCAGCATAAGTCGGATGAGGCAAGGCTTTCGATGGCTGGCAAGCGAATTGCCAAGCTCGAGAGCCAGCTCGCCGAAGCGAAGGCCTCTTCTGCGGCCGCGAAGAAGTCTTCCCTGAAGAATGAGGCGGAAACGCCTGTGGCGGTAAAGACGGACAAGAAGGAAGAGCCGATCGTCCTGGGTAAGGACGTGAATCTCGAAGATGCGCTCAAGAAGCGTTTGCCGTCCGAGCAGTTCACGCAAGTGACGAATGCCTTCGCGCAGTTCCGCGCGCGTCTCGCACAACGGGCGAAAAGCCGTCAGGACTACTTGTCGTCCATCGACACGTCGGGTATGACCGCGGCGGAAAAGGCGAATCACAAGCGTTATCTCGAACTCTTCGCGAAACGTGAAGCGGCGTCGGCGAAGATGCGCGGCGGGATGTTCAACCAGGACGCGATTCGTGAAATGGTCGAAATCGGGATGGAGATGCGCGAGACGGCGAAGGAAGAGCGGGCAATGTTGATGCGCCAGGTCGCACGCGAACTCGGCTACACGGGCGACGATGCAAAGACGATCCAGGAGACCGTGCAGAACATCTATGACTGTACGAGTTCGGGTCCGATGAGCGGCATCAACGACCTGATGGAAAGTGCTCCGATGCTGAAGGGCGGTGGCGCCGGGGGAGCTTCCGACGTCAAGGTCGAGACGCATGTCATCGGTCTTTGATTCTGATGGTCATTTAACCTCAATTGCGCTACATTCACTACAGTGATTCGCTATATTCTAAGACGTCTCTTTGAACTGGTTCCAACGACAATCGGAATCCTGGTGCTCACGTTCGTACTGTTCCACGTCGTGGGTGGTTCGCCCGCGCTGACCGTGTTGGGCAAGAACGCGACGAAGGAGTCGATTGCGGCATTCAATCATCGTTATGGCTATGACAAACCCTTGCTGGTGAATACCAACAAGGACGAGAGCGCGTTTGATTCGCAGTTCTTCAACTTCGTGAAGAATCTGGCGAAGGGCGATTTCGGCATTTCGACGCAGTATGACGAACCGGTCGCCGACATCCTTAAACGGGGTGTCGGCCCGTCGTTGACATTGACCGTGCCGATTCTCCTTGGCGGTACAATCGTGGCGTTGTCGTTGGCCTTGCTCTGCGCCGCATTCCGCGGCGGGTGGCTGGATCGGTCGGTTCTCGTCGGATCGACGATTCTCATGAGCGTCAACTATGTGGTGTGGGTGTTGTCGGGACAATTCTTCCTCGCCTACAAGTTCGAACTTTTCCCGATCTGGGGATATGCGAATTGGTACTATCTCGTCTTGCCGGTGCTGATCGGCATCGTCTCGTCGCTGGGCGTGGATGTGCGTTTCTTCCGCACGGCCGTGTTGGACGAAATCTACAAGCCCTATGTGCGCACTGCGCGTGCGAAGGGATTGTCGGGGCCGCGTATCCTGGTGAAGCATGTGCTGCGCAATTCGCTCATTCCGATCGTGACGTATGTCGCGCTCGCGATCCCGTATCTCTTCACCGGCTCGCTGATGCTGGAGACCTTCTTCGGCATCCCCGGCTTGGGCAATGTTTCCTTGAATGCCATTCATTCCGCCGATATGGCCGTGGTGCGCGCGCTGGTTGTTCTTGGCGCATTGCTGTATCAGGGGGTGAATCTGATCACCGACCTCGCCTATGCGTGGCTTGATCCGAGAGTGAGGTTGGGATGAGAGAGCTGTGGCATAAACTGAGCTTGTTCGGACGTCTTTGTCTGATCGTCATCGCAGCCTATTTCGCGTTGGCGCTCTATGGCGAAGTTCAGTACCGTGTGGCGAAGGCGCGCGATGTGACCCCCTCGTACAATGTCGTACATGAGAAGCAGCGGTATCAGGCGCCGAGTCTTCAGCACATCATGGGGACGGACAATCTTGGGCGCGATGTCGCCCAGCGGTTGATCCAGGGTGCGCGAATCGCGTTCCATGTGGGAATCATGACCTCGTTGATCGCGATTCCGCTGGGCGTCTTTCTAGGGCTTCTGGGCGGCTATTTCGGCGGGAAGGTCGACTCGGTGGTCGTCTGGCTCTGTGCCACCGTGGCTTCGATGCCGGGCCTGCTCTTCATTCTCGCGATCTCGATGGTTGTCGGGCAGGGGCTCTTGGGCATCTATCTGGGCATTGGCTTCACGACTTGGGTCGGTGTCTGCCGGACGATTCGCGCCGAGGTCATGAAGCATCGCGACCGCGCCTATGTGCAGGCGGCACGCGTCCTCGGCTATTCGCACGCACGCATTATGTTCCGGCACATCCTGCCGAATGTCGCCCACATCATTCTGATTCAGTTTTCGATTCGCTTCCCGGGTGCAGTTGCGACGGAAGTGTTCATCAGCTTCCTCGGCATTGGCGTACAGGGCGAACCGAGCTGGGGCATTATGATCAACAACGCGCGTTTGCGTCTGTGGCAGGGCATTTGGTGGGAAATGACATTCGTCACGTTGGCGATCTTCACGCTCGTTCTGGTGTTCAACCATTTGGCCGACGAATTGCGTGACTTGTTGGACCCGGCCTTGCGAAATCAACGGAACTAGCCGATGAGATGTTTTCAATTATTATTTCTTCTGTTCGTAATCTCGGGAACCGCCCGAGCTGAAATCCGTGTGGCGTTTCCCGCTGAAAATCAGAGGTTGCCGCCGGTTGATAAGACGTATGTGATCGGTGCGCTCGACCGTAACGGCGCTGAGACCGTCTACATCAACGGGGCGACGACCGATGTCTATCGCACGGGCGCCTTTCTGCGGATGGTGCCTGTGAAGCCGGGAACCAATACGCTGATCGTCGCGGCGGGACTTGACCGCCTCGTGCGTCATGTCGTTGTCGAGTCGCCTCGTTCAACTTCGACAAAGGACCCCGTGGTCATCGATTCGGATGAGAGTTCGCGTCTTCTGCCGCCGAAAGCGTGGAAGACCGTCGGTTCGCTTTTCACGAATCGCGTGCGCACGGAAATCGGCGATGGTGCGACCTCGCATTATCTGCCCAAGGATTTCGTCTTGTGCGGATCGGAAGTGAAGGGGACTGAATGGGTCTGCGTCTGGCTTGAAAACGTCCGCGGTTTCATGCCGAAGACGGTCCTTCAAGTGTGTCCGAAGGAAAAGGTGCCGTCAAAGGCATTGCTCGTGCCGGATGTCGCCGCAGGTTTTTCGGAGCGTCCCCCCTATGGCCGCCCGCCTTCCTCCGTGCGAATCTGTCTTGACCCGGGGCACGGCGGTTCCGATTCGGGCGCGCTCTCGCCGCACGGGTGGCGAGAGAAGGAGGTCAACCTGCTGCAGGCGCTGGCCATTCGTACCGAACTTGAAAAAGCCGGTTTTAGCGTCGTCATGACGCGCGAAGACGACTCGTTCCCTTCGCTCTATTCGCGACCGCAGATGGCGTATGACCAACGAGTCGATGCCTTTATCTCCGTTCACCATAATGCGACGGCCGCCAATCGGGATCCGCGTCAGGTCCGCCACACGACGATTTACGCATCGACCTCGAATGGACTGGCCCTGGCCAGCTGCATTCAAAAGCATGTCGCGCCCGTGATGGTACCTGTCACGGACGCCGGTGCGCAGATGCGTTCATTCGCCGTGTGCCGGAATCCCTGCGTGCCGAGCTGCCTGATGGAGGTCGATTTCATCAATCTCCCAGAAGGAGAGGAAGCCAGCTGGGATCCAGATCGTCAGAAAAAGGTAGCCGAAGCCGTCGTCCTCGGCCTCCTCGACTGGATGACTCCACCCAAGACCCCTTGATTTATCCCTGATGAAGTTGTTTGACGGGAAGTCCTATTTTGATTATCCAAAGCCCTAGAGTTGATTCGTCGTTGTATTGAATTATATGGTCAAAAGAACAGTGTTTTGCTTGACTTCTTCTCTGGTTCCGCAACAACAGCTCACGCTGTAATGCAACTAAATGCAGAGGATGGAGGAAATCGCAAGTTCATTATGGTGCAGTTGCCGGAGCCGTGTGCGGAGAACAGCGAGGCGGCGAAGGCGGGGTATAAGAACATTTGCGAGATTGGCAAAGGGCGGATTCGCAGGGCAGGGAAGAAGCTTCTCGCGCAGAGACGCGGAGGCTCAGAGAATGGAGGTATGGGGAACGGAGGTGTGGGGAATGGAGTTGGGGATGATTTGTTTGCGTCTCAAAATCTCTGCGGCTCTGCGCCTCTGCGTGAAAACGACAACCCCGACATCGGCTTCCGCGTGTTGAAGCTTGATTCGTCATCGCTCAATGACACTTCGGCGACGGTGAGCGAGACCACTCAGGAATTTGCCAACTTCGACCGCATCAAGAACGACCGCAGTTCGGAGGACTTGCTTTTCCAGGTACTTCTCGAGACGCATATTCCGCTTCACGGATACCGTTGTTGGCCAAGTCTGGCACACGCGAAAGGCGGCCGGCTTCCGGGAATGTGTCGAGAACGGATATCTTCTCGATCAGTCCGTTGAACCAGCGTGCGGCATCTTCGGGATATTTCACCGCCGTGATGATGCCGATCTGCTCGTGGACGAGTTCTTGAAACCGCGGAGAAAGATCGATGTTCATAGTCCGAACTTTTGGCGTGTTTCTTTGACGAACTGCTTGAAGGGAATCCCTTCGCCACGGTTGAACTGCTCCATGCTGATTCTAAAGTCTTCAAGGACCTCACGGGTCAGGCGGGCTTCTTCCCATGCCGCAAAGGTCTGTTCCCAGTCGCTGAGATTGACGATGACCGTGGTGGCACGGCCGTTCTGCGTCACGACGATGGGACGGTGCGTTGTATGCGTCTTTTCGAAGTATTCGGCCAGTTTGCCGCGACATTCAGTAAACGAGACGACATCCTCTGAAAGAATGGGGCGTTTGGGTTGTGTAGTCGTTGTGCGCATAATCCTCTTTCCTTTTGACGCGAATAGTGTACATAATTATGGCGTACTTGTCAATTACAAAGGTTTGTCATGAAACTGAAATTCAAGAATTAGGCGTTTCTGAAAGCGGCAGTTCGGGTGAATATGCCAAGATGTTCGAGGAGGAGTACAAGCGGCAGATCAATGACCGGCTTGCCGCGCTCGAAGGCATCGGGATTGATCCGGCGCTCAAGAAATACTGGGAGCAGATTAAGGAATTGTGGAAGCGCATCAATCGCAAAACTGCCTATACGGTCGAATTCTCAAGTGAATAACTGATCAGGAAAGCTATTGAGGCGTTGGACCGGCAGATTGACATCCTAGCGGGTTCGCCATCCCGACGCCGTTAGGAAGCTACAATCCTGACTGGGCGATTGCGTTCAAGGAGGGCTCGGTCAAGCATCTTTATTTTGTCGCAGAGACGAAGGGATCAATGTCTGAGATGCAATTACGCGAAATCGAGAAAACGAAAATTGCGTGTGCGAAGAAGTTCTTTGTCGCGTTGGGTGAGAAAGGAACCGAATATCACGTGACCTACAAGAAAGTGTCGAGCTATTCCGATCTCCTCAGTGCGGTCAATTCGAGTGGTACATAATGTACCCGCCGAACGTTCTGAGGCGAATTTGTTTCACATAGGAAAGAGAATTATGTATAATGTTAAGCAGATGAGAGCAGTGTTAGTAGTTTCAGCATTCATGATCGCGACGTTCGCTTGGGCGGCGCAATCGGTCCCACTGTCTCTACCTCCTGTTGATTACGCCGACACTGAGGTGACGACAAATGTCGTGGTTTCGGGTTGGCAACGTGGCGCGGAGAAGTTCACGTTTTCGCTGTCGTGCATTGCCTCGCCGTCGAACAATGTCGAGGCGGCTTTCGGTGAAGATGTGAATACGAACGGCGTGCTTGAGCCCGAGGAGACGGATTTGATCGTGGGGTGGAACCGAGGTTCATGGTTTATCCAGAACGGAACCGACGGAGAACGATTCATGGTGGTGTCGTCTTCGGTAGAGGACGTGAAGACGCTTGCGTGGTCCTATCGACTCACCGCCGCACCGACACCTCCACGACTTGAGGTGACAGCGGATGGGGTGACCGCTTTTCCCGCGCTGGGGGAGGAATCGCCCGGGTGGTTGTACCGACGGGAGTGGAACCTGATGCGGCTTACGGGACGCGGCCTGTACAATTCGGGCGAAACTTTCACAGTCGGGACACCATTGGATTCGACCGCAATCCTTTTCCGGTGAGGTGGACTATGAATGCGGTTTCAATCATCGGCGTTGCTTCGGCTTTCGGCTTGGTCTTTCTGTGGCTGCTGGCGCTCTGCGCCGAGCAGGGCGTTCATCCGCTTGGGCGTGTACGGCAAGGATTCCGCCGTTTGCCGATGTGGGAGAGAACCCTCATTCTGATTTTTTTGTCCGTATGGATTGCTTTCGCGGGAACCAAGGACGGCACCAACGGCGTCGATCTGGTAGAAGGTGAAACCAACACGGTGACGCAAGTCGAAGGCGGCACAAATGTTCTTGGGGGTGCAGTACAGGGTAGGGCGCGCTCTCCGAGCGCGCCGCAAGGGGCGGCAAACGGGGAATCCAATGGCCAAGCATTGCGGCGCGTTCGGAGAACGCGCCCTACCGGGATGACTCCCATTACAGACGACGACATCGCGCAAATGTGGCGAATTGGTGCGGCGGTTGACGGGAATGCG
>JAZUGW010000230.1:0-3164 GCA_045641465.1 Kiritimatiellia bacterium
AGCGGATTGCCCCAGGGATCGTTCAGCGCATCCGCGCCGCCTTCGATCTCCGGATCGTCACCGCCCGTCAGCGCCTCGACCCAGGCATCCTGGGAATCCGGCACCTTGCCGCTGTGGTCGAGCGAATAGGTCGTCGTAGCCTGCGCAGCCGTCTGAATTAGCTGCTGGCACCCATTGATACGCGCACGCTTGATGTGCTTGTTGATGTTCGGCACGGCGACGGCGGCCATGATACCGACGATCGCAATGGCGATGATGATTTCGATGAGCGTGAAGCCGGCCTTGCTAGCCTGCTCGACAACTTTGCTTTCGTTCATTCTTTATCTCCTGTTAAAAATTGTTTTCAAACTTTTTCCAATCTACTTCCAAATTCCTATCAACTAAAACCTAAAACCTAATCCCTAAAAACTAAAACCTTCCTCACCCCAGCGAGTTCGACACCGCGAAGACGGCGCTCACGATGGCGTAGGCGATGAAGCCGACGCCGACGGAAATGACGCCGATCAAAAGCGGTCCCAGCGCATTGGTGACCTTGGCGATGTTGCGGTCCATATCCTTCTGGTAGCGCATGCCGATGTGCCCCAGCGACGACGCCATGTTGCCGGCCTGCTCGCCGACCGCCAGCATGTCCGTCATCATCCGCGGGAACGCGCCGGAGGCCGCCAACGGTCCCGAAATCGTCGTACCGTCCGTCACGCGCTTGCGCGCAACCGAAAGGGCCTGCCCGATCACGGCATTGTCGCATGTATCTTCGGCGATCTTGAGCGCCTGCAGCACGTTCACGCCATTCGTGAGCAGCGTCTGCAGCGTAAAGGCCAGGGACGAATAGGCACCTGCCGCGACAATGCCCTTCACAAGCGGCATCTTCAGCTTCCAGCCATCGACCTTCGCCCGCCCCGCCGGCGTCTGCTTCCACTTGCTGAACCACACGACTGCGGCCGCAATGATGAGCGCCATCAACCAGCCGTATTCAAGCATGAAATCGCTCATGCTGAGCAACACGGCCGTTGGCGTCGGCAACGAACCGCCCAGCGAATCGAACACTTTCTTGAACCGCGGGATGATGAAGCCCATCGCGAGAATCACCGCGCCCACGCCGAAAACCAGCACGAACGCCGGGTACATCATCGCACCCTTGATCTTCGCCTTCATCGAGTCGAAACGCTCATAATGCTCGACGAGACGATGCAGCACGCCCACCATCGCACCCGAAGCTTCACCGGCGCGGATCATATTCGCGTAGAGCGGACGGAATGTTTTGGGATGATGCGCCACGGCGTCGGAGAACGCTTCGCCGTTGACGATGCGGGCGCAAAGGTCCTGCGCCACCGTCCGTTGCGCGCTGCCTTCTTCACCTTGGTTCGCCAGGCATCCCAACGCCTGTCCGAGCGTCATGCCGGCTTCAAGGAGGTCCGCCAGCTCGCTCGTGAACAGCAGCACTTCCATCTCGGTCATGGCATCCGACTTGCCGCCGAATTTCATGTCGAGGATGCCGCCGCCGCTCTTCTTCTTCGTCGTCGCCGTCCTCCGGGCGACAGCACCACCGCCTCCCGCCTCCGAGACGGAAAGCGGCGTATGCCCGAGTTTGCGCACGGCGGCAAGCGCCCCACGCCGGTCGTCCGCCTGGACCGTTCCGTCCACGCGTCGACCGTCTTTGGTCATTGCCTTGTAGCTGAATGCCGCCATACTCTCTGTTCCAATCTTTGACTTAACACCTTACTTGATGACCCGCACGCGGATGACTGCTTCGCTCGCCTTGAGCGCGGAGACCACTTCGTCCGGCACGGGCGAATCGACATCGATGAGCGTGTAGGCGAAATTGCCGCGGCTCTTGTTGGCAATGGCGTCGATGTTGACCTTGGCCTGACCGAGCAGCGACGTGAACGTGCCGATCATGTTCGCCTCGTTCTTATGGCAGATCGCCAGGCGTCCCGCCTTCGTGCAGAGTCCGAGCGAACAGGCCGGATAGTTCACCGAATTCGTGATGTTGCCGTTTTCGAGGTAGTCGCGCATTTGTTTCGCGGCCATCACGGCACAGTTGTCTTCGGCTTCCTCCGTGGAAGCGCCGAGATGCGGAATCACCAGGCAGCCCTTCTGGCCCGCCGTCGTCGGATTCGGGAAATCGCTCACATACTTGCGCACCTTGCCGCTCGCCAGCGCGTCCAACATGTCCTTTTCGTTGACGAGGGCGTCGCGTGCCGCGTTCACCACGATCACGCCCGTCTTCATCATGGCGATCGCCTCGGCATTGATCATGCCCTTCGTCGCCTCCAGCGCGGGCACATGGATGGTGATGAAATCGCATTCTTTGTAAATCGCTTCGACATTGCGGCAAATTGTAATATCCGACGACAGGCGCAGCGCCGCTTCGACCGAGAGGTAGGGGTCGTAGCCGTGGACTTTCATTCCCAGCGCATCCGCCGCATTCGCGACCTTCTGGCCAATCGCGCCCAACCCGATCACGCCGAGCTTCCGGCCCATGATCTCGGTTCCGGCAAAGGATTTTTTCGCCTTTTCGGCCGACTTGCCGATCGCCGGGTCGGCGGCATTCGCCTTGGCCCATTCGACACCGCCCACGATGTCGCGGCTCGCGAGCAGCATGGCCGCCAGCACAAGCTCCTTCACGCCGTTTGCATTGGCGCCGGGCGTGTTGAACACCACGATGCCCTTCTTGGCATATTCGGCATGGGGAATGTTGTTCACACCCGCACCTGCCCGCGCAACGGCCAGCAGGTTGTCACCGGGTACGAGTTCATCCATCTTCGCCGAGCGCACGAAAACCGCATCTGCTTCGGCGAAGTTCTCGGTGCGCTGATAGCGCTCATCGAGATTCTTCAGCCCCACTTCCGCAATCGGATTGAGGCAATTATATTTATAGTTCATTGTTTTCTTTCAGTTTAGAGTTTATCGGTGAAAGTGGGCACGCGCCCATGGAGAAATATTGTACCATAAAATATCAGCCCTCGGCAAGAGGCTGCTTCGGTCGGCTGCTTCGGCCTGAAGGGCCTCGCAGCATGACGCGCGACCTGCTTCGGCCTGAAGGGCCTCGCAGCATGACGCGCGACCTGCTTCGGCCTGAAGGGCCTCGCAGCATGACGCGCGTAGCGATATTCGGCCGCAACCCAATGGCAAGGCAAATGCAGCCTCGGCCGTAGAAAGTCGGA
>JAZUGW010000231.1:0-2211 GCA_045641465.1 Kiritimatiellia bacterium
AACAACACGAGACAAATGACAAGCAGTACAGAAATGATAGTGAAGGCGGCTCTGGCCGCCGATCCGTCCGTCTCGCCCCAGTTGGCGAGGGAAATCATCGAAACGCTCAAGACAAACGGCTCCAGTGCCGTGAGTGCCAAGGACGATGGGGACATCGTTCTCACCCGCGCCCAGGTCGCCGTGATGATCAACAAGAGCGTCAAGGCGGTGGACATCTACGGACGGCGAGGCGTGTTCAAGCGCGTCTACTTCAACAACGGACGAACCGACCTCAAGCGTCGGCAATCCCAAGGCTACAGCCGCGCATCCGTTCTGTCCGCCATCCGCAACGGCATGTGCGCCCACCAGGACTGACAAGGAGGACTTCTATGAAAACCTATACCATTGATGAGGCCAAGGCCGCGCTGAAAGACGGAGCCCTTCTCGAGGGCTATCTAAACGAAACGGGACGCGAGATCCACGCTGGCAGCATGATCAGATGCCCCAACCATTCGGCCCACGAAAACGGTGACGCAAAGCCGAGCGCACAGTTCTACAGGAAGGGTGACGCCCACATCCATTGCTTCCGCTGCAATAAAGATTGGGACCTGATTGAACTCTACCGACATGACAACGGCTGTTCGTTCATGGATGCGCTCAAAGACCTGTCGGCGAAACATGGGATGACGCTCTCCGTCCATCCGGCGGGACATGAGTTCGAGAATCCCGATCAAGCCTATATCGACAAGTGCGCCGCCCGTCTTCGCGAAACCGACTATCTGGTCCGACGCGGCATTCCCTACGAACTGGCCGAACGCTTCCAAGTCGGGTACGATCCCAGCGCAAGGCGCATCATCATCCCCTACGCTCGCGGCTACATGGCCCGCACCGTTGATGACACGGCGGACGTGAAGTGCCTCTTCCTTCCGAAGGGCAGCAAACGCGGGTTCTTCAACGGGAAGGCGCTCTTCAACACGGCTGGCGATCCGGTCTTCATCACCGAAGGCGAAATCGACGCCCTTTCGATCATCGCCTGTGGCGCGAACGCCATCGGCATCGGAGGCATCCAGCAGGTCGAGAAGTTCGTCGAGATGGCCAAACGCAGCAAGGACTGCTGCGCTCCGCTTATCCCCTTCATGGATCGCGATGCGGCGGGCGAGGCGGCACAGGCCAAGCTCGAGCACGGGCTCTTGGCTGCCGGTGTCCGCTGTCTCGCCGGGATGCAGGGGAAACTTCTGCCGGACAACGCCGACGGGACGCACGACAAGGACGCCAACGATGCGCTCGTTCGCGATCCCGACGGATTCCGTCTGCGCATCGAGCAAGCGGTCCGCGAGGCCCGCGACCTTCCCGCGCCCCGTGAGGCCCCCAAGGAACGCCCCGCGAGCGGACTCAATCTGCGCCGGTTCAGCGAGATCCCCGAGCCCACGCCCGAAAGCGAGGACGCGGACGCGCTCATCAAGAACTACACGCTCGCCAAGGGAGAAGGCATCATCATCGCCGCCGAGCCCGGCGCGGGCAAGTCCACGCTCGTCACGCAGCTCGCCCTGTGCGCCGCCGCAGGTAAGCCGTTCTTCGGATTCGAGTTCGCCCGACCGCTCAAGGTGTTCTACTTGCAGACCGAGTTGCAGGACCGGAAGCTCCACCTTGCGATGAAGAGCCAGACGAACGCCTTCCGGGAGAAGTTCGGCTGGACACCCGAGGATGTCGACCGGGCCATCCAAGGCGTTACCTACGACAGCATGATGGTCGGCAACGTCTGCAAGGACCTGACGTCATACATCCTGAAGGTCTTCGCCGAATTCCCCTTCGACCTCCTGATCATCGACCCGCTCGCCACCTTCGCTGACGGCGACCTCTCGATGCAGTCCGAGGCACGTAAGTTCTTTTACGAGGAACTGAACGCGCTCATGGGAGGACGGAACTACACGGCCAACGGTTCGCCGGTCAAGTTCGGCACAATCGTCACCGCCCACATGGGGAAGCCCCGGCGGGACAGGAACGGACACGCCGAATCCCGGCACGGGCAGTTCTCCACCGCCGGATCGTACATCATCAACGCCTGGGCGAGATTCCAGCTCAACCTCGTCCAGTACGGCAAGGACGTCTATACCCTCATCGCGGCGAAGAACCCCGAATGCGCCAGCTGGAAGGATGCCAGCGGAAACTACACGTCCTCCATCTTCCTCAAGCGGGCTGAACGCGGCCAACGCTACTGGACGCAAGCGACGA
>JAZUGW010000232.1:0-7912 GCA_045641465.1 Kiritimatiellia bacterium
CAAGATGCCGAACCTGCCGGTGGCGCGTGTGATGTGGCGTGCGATGCCGGACCTCAAGAAGGGCGTCGAATGCTGGATCACCGCCGGCGGTGCGCACCACACGACGCTCACCTACGACGTGACGGCCGAGCAGATGCACGAGTTCGCCGCGATCATGGGCATCGAGTTCGTGCACATCACCAAGGACACCACGGTCGAGTCGCTCGAGAAGGAACTCTTCTACAACGACCTCGCTTGGAAGCTGAGAGGCTAAAGATTAAAGATTAAAGGTTAAAGGTTAAAAATTAAAGGGTTAGAGAGTTGAAGTGTTTAAAGAGTTAACAGGTTGGGACTGCGCGAACATGACCTTTAACCTTTAATCTTCAACCTTTAACCTTGAAGGAAGCATCATGAGCGTAATCTTTAACTTTTAATCTTTTACTTTTAATCTTTAATCTTTAATCTTTAACCTTTAACCTTTAATTTAAAAGAGGATAAAAGAGATGTCTATTATCGACTGGCTGGTCATTGGCGCGTATTTCGCGTTGCTCGCGGGCGTCGTCTGGTTCACGAAGCGGAAACAGGAAAACGCAACCGACTTCTTTTTGGGCGGACGTAGCGTGGGGTGGCTGGCGATCGGCGCCTCGATCTTCGCGGCGAACATCGGGTCCGAGCATCTGATCGGTCTCGCCGGTTCGGGTGCGGTTGCAGGCCTTTCCCAGTCGCATTGGGAATTCCACGCATGGGTGCTCATTTTGATGAGCTGGGTCTTCCTCCCGTTCTACTATAAGAGCGGCGTCTCCACGATGCCCGAGTTTCTCGAACGCCGGTTCGGACCTCGCGCGCGCTGGATCCTCTCGCTCGTGTCGCTGGCGGCTTACGTCCTGACGAAGATCTCCGTGACCGTGTACGCGGGCGCGCTCTTCTTCGAGACGATGTTGCCGGAAATCTCGATTACCATTGGCGGTACGACGATCGGTTCGTTCTGGATCGGCGCGTTCACGACGGTGGTGCTCGCGGGCGTCTATTCGTCCTTCGGCGGACTCACCGCCGTCGTGTACACCGACCTCGTGCAGACGTTCATCATCCTCGCCGGCACCCTCTCGGTGACGGGTTTTGCTCTCTACTATCTCGGACACTCCGGCGTGCAGGTCGACGGTCAGGCCGCGAATTCGATCTGCGACGGCTGGGCGGTGCTGAAGCAGACGATCAAGTCCACGGGCAATGTCGAGGCCTTCGGACTCTGGCACTCGCTCACGCACAAGGCCTTCCCGTGGCTCGGCGTGGTCGTCGCCTCGGTGACGATCGGCATCTGGTACTGGTGCACCGACCAGTTCATCATCCAGCGCACGCTCTCGGCGAAAGACATGACCAATGCCCGCCGCGGCGCCATCTGGGGCGGCTTCCTCAAGCTCGCGCCGGTGTTCCTGTTCCTCGTGCCGGGTATGCTCGGTTTCGCCCTCCACCACAATCATGTGACGATCGGCGGCGGACAGATCTTCGCGATTCCGCTCAAGGCGGGTTCGCAGGCGCTGAACGGCGACACGGTGTTCCCCACGCTCGTGCAGTCCCTCCTGCCGGTGGGCTTCCGCGGCCTCGTCGTCGCGGGCATGATCGCCGCGCTGATGAGCTCGCTCGCGTCGCTCTTCAATTCCGTCTCCACGCTCTTCACGGTTGACGTCTATCAGAAGCTGAAGCCCGAGACGCCGCCGCAGCGCCTCGTGACCATCGGCCGTATGACCACGATTGCGATGACCGTCTTGGGTCTCATCTGGGTGCCGATCATGAAGGCGATCGCCGGTGGCGGACTCTACCAGTACATCCAGGCCGTGCAGAGCTTCCTCGCGCCGCCGATCGTCGCGGTGTTCCTCCTGGGCCTCTGCTGGAAGCGCTGCAACCTTCGCGGTGCGACGTGGGGACTTTCTGTCGGCTTCATCCTGGGCATGGCCAAGTTGGCTGCGAACGCGATCTGCCCGGGTCCCGATGGTTATGCCTTCATCCAGGATTTCTATTTCTCGGGCATTCTGCTCGTCATCAGCTTCGGCATCGTGATCGGTGCGTCGCTTTCGGCACCGGCGCCGACGGCCGAGACGCTCAACGGCCTCACCTTCGCGTGCCTCGACGACACCTTCCGCAAGGAAAACCGTGCCTCGTGGAACAAGTGGGATGTCATCGCCTCGGCGTTCGTCGTGGGCCTGGTGGTCGCCGCCTACGCCTACTTCTGGACGTGGCTCAACTAGTCGAAGCGAAAGCCGAACGAGAGACGGTACGCCTCTCGTTCGGCTCAAGCGACATTCACCTTTTCGTAAAAGGACGGCAGATGCAAATTGGTTCTCTTTTGAAACGGCTTCTGCCGTCTGTGTTTTTGTCGACGTTGCTGGTGCCGGTTTTTGCAGGTGCAGATGCGACGGAACCCTTTGGCGTGTCGGGGATCTATCCGCATCTTGCGATGACGAACAAGGAAGGCGAATGCGGCACAGGTGCGGTGGTGCCCTGGGCCGGACGGTTGTGGGTGGTCACGTACGGACCGCATTGTCCGTGTGGGTCGAGCGACAAGCTGTATGAGATCAAGCCCGATCTTTCTCGTGTGATCCGCCCCGAATCTGTCGGTGGCACGCATGCGGATCGCCTCATCCATCGCGAGTCGGGCAAGCTGTTCATCGGCACCTATCTGGTCTCGTCGACGGGGGGCGTCGAATATGTGTGGATCAGTCGACTGCCGGGACGCCTCACGGGCGCCGCGCGCCATCTGACGGATCCCGCGCACAAGATCTATGTGACGGACATGGAGGAGGCCCTCTACGAACTCGACGTCACGGATCCGAAGAAGACCTTCACCTACATTCGCGACGGATTCAATCGCGCGGCGTTCCTGGCGATGTTCAAACGCTGGCATCGTACGCCGCCGCCGGGTTGGAACGAAGCCGAAGAATCGACGCTGTTCGGCTATCACGGCAAGGGGACCTGCAGTGGTTTCGGCAAGGTGTTCTATGCGAACAACGGGCAGAGTTCACCGCAGGCGATGCGCGATCCGCGGACGCCGGCCGGGTGTCTGGCGAGTTGGCAGCCGGGACAGAAGAACTGGGAGCTCATTCGCACGAACCAGTTCACGGAAGTGACGACGCGCGACGGCATCTACGGCAACGAACATCCGGACATAAATCCGATCTGGGCGCTTGGGTGGGATCATCGGAGCGTGCTTCTGACGACGACGGACGACGGTCAGACCTGGCACGATTTCCGTCTGCCGAAGGGATCGCACAGTTACGATGGCGCGCATGGTTGGCATACGGAATGGCCGCGCATCCGCGAAGTCGGCACAGGAGATGATTTCCTCGCGACGATGCACGGGACGTTCTGGAAATTCCCGGCGACGTTCAGTCCGAAACGGACGGCGGGGATCCGTCCGCACGCGACCTACCTCAAGGTCGTCGGCGATTTTTGCCGGTGGGGGGCGCGGATCGTGTGCGGGTGTGACGACCACGCGAAGACCGAGTTCACGAATGTACGCGACCTGAAGGGAAGGCGTGCGAAGCCGCGTCCGAGCGAGTCGAATCTGTGGTTCCTCAAGCCCGAGGAGCTGGATGCGTTGGGGCCGCGGGTCGGACATGGCGCCGTATGGGCGGATGACGCGGTCGTGTCCGGACGGGCGAGCGATCCTTTCCTGTTTGCAGGATATGATCGGAAGTGGGTGTGGACGACGCTTCGGGTCCGTCTTGAGTTCGATGTGACGGGCGAGGGCGTTTGGACGAAGGGTCCGGAATTGCCGTCGGGAGGACACGACCTCTCGCGTCTCGGTCCGTCCGAATGGATCCGGCTCGTGCCGCTCGAAGACGCGTCCCATGCATTTGCCGTGTTCCACTATGGTTCGGCGTCGACGGCGGCGGATGCGAATGCCTTGACCGTGGCGGCGCCGCCGGAGGCAAAGGCGATTTTCGAACACGATGCGCCCGTGCCGACGGGTAAGATCGGTGCGGATGCGGCGTCGCTGTTCTACGAGGGGAAGACGGGCGGTGAAGGACTGGGACGGGTGACGCGGTGGCGTTTGCCCCGATTGACGTCCGACACGCCGGCGACCTGCGGGCGGATCTGTCGTGAAGTGGCGACCGAGCGCGACCTGTTGCATGTCGGCGGCATCTTCTATGATTTGCCGGCTGTGACGGCGGGCGGGTTCAAGTATGTGAAGGCGGTGTCCGCAACGTCGCGTGCGATTGACGACTACGACACGTGGAAGGGGTTGCTGGTCGTTCGCGAAGCAGGGGCGTGCAAAGTCGGCGCCCTGGACGACGTGTGGAAGTTGGGGGCACCGCGCGGGGTGGGCGGTCCGTGGAAGGAGACGTCCGTCACGGCGGGCGAGGCAAGTGATCCTTATTTGATGAACGGTTTTCAGGTGAAAGAGCTGACGCTGGTGGCATCTGCCGCGACGACGGTGACGCTCGAGGCCGACATCGACGGATGCGGTACCTGGGTGACTGCGGGTACGTATGCGTTGCAGGCGAACACCCGGAAGTCCGTGTCCTTGCCGCATGCGTTTTCGGCCTACTGGGTGCGCGTACGCAGCTCAAAGTCCTGCACCGCCACCGCGCAGTTCATTTATGCGCAAGAGAATGACTAGCCTCTTCGGCTGAAGTGTGATATAATGTTTCACATGAATATCCAACGGCGAGATTTTCTGAGAACGGCGGCGGCTTCGGCGGCTGTTCTCGCGTTTCCGAACATTCGTGTGTCGGCGGCGTCTCCAAACGGTAAAGTGAACATGGCCTTTGTCGGTATCGGCAATCAGGCCGGTCGTGACTTTTCCATGTTCGCCTATTATAGAGACCTCGTCAACGTGGTTGCGTTCTGCGATACGCAGATGGGGGCCGAGCATACGCGGCGCGTGTTGAAGGATTTTCCGCAGGTTCCGCGTTATAAGGATTTCCGCCAGATGCTCGCGAAGCACGGGAAGGAGATCGATGCGGTGTGCGTGGCGACGCCCGACTTCTCGCATTTCCCGGCGGCGATGCTGGCGATGTCGATGGGCAAGGCCGTCTACTGCGAAAAGCCGATGTGCAACACCTTCCAGGAAGTCGCGCTGATGACGGCTGCGGCGAAGCGGCACAAAGTCGTCACGCAGATGGGCAACCAGGGCCATTCGGACGCGAACTACTGGCAGATGAAGACACTGGTGGAAAACGGCTTCATCAAGGACGTCACGAAGATCGACGCCTTCATGTGCGCGAACAACCGTCGTTGGTTCAAGTGGAAAGGCACGCTGATGGAGATGCCGGACGAAGAGCCGATGGCGCCTGAAATGAATTGGGATGTCTGGCTCGCGCAGCGTCCGCAGCGTCCGTTCAATCACAATTTCATCAATGGCGACTGGCGGTGCTTCTTCGAGTATGGCACAGGTGCGCTCGGCGACTGGGGTGCGCACGTCTTCGACGCCGCGCATGAATTTCTGAAGCTGGGGCTGCCGACGAAGATCGAAACGGTGAAGAACGACCGGCGTACGCCGGTGGTGTATCCGATGGCGTCGACCATCCGCTACTCGTTCCCGGCGCGGGGCGAGGGCTTGCCGGCCTGTACGCTGACCTGGTACGACGGTGCGGGGAACTTCCCGGTGCCGGTGGAGAAGGTGACGGATACCAAGTGGCGGCGGCGGGATTTTGGCGCGGAACTCCACTTGAAGGACGGACGCGTGTTCGCGCGTACAAGCCATGGCGCCGCCTTGCAGGCGATTGCGGGACTCGATCCGCGCGACGCGCAGGTGAAGCGCCTGATGAAGGACTTCCCGCGCGGCAAGAGCGGACACTACCTCAATTTCATCAAGGCCGTGAAAGGCGAAGAGAAGGCCAATTCGGACTTCTCCGTGGCGGGTCCGCTGTCGCAGGTGCTTGCGTTGGGCGCGATCGCGCAGCGCCTTGCCGTTCCCACGCTGACGTTCGATCCGGTGCAGGGACGTTTCACCGACAACGAGATGGCGAATGACCTCCTGGCGGGTCCGCGTGTGCGCGCGGGCTGGGAAGAGTACGCCAAGATGTAATTGTGAAGCTGAAGAACTCTCGGAGGAAGCGATGAAGAAGATTCTGTTGGCAACGACTTTGGCGTTTACGGCGGTGTGCGCACCGGCGGCTCTTGACCGGCAGCTGGCGGATGCGGCGCTGGCGAAGGGCGAGAAGATTGCCGTGTGGCCGACGGGCAAGGTGCCTGCGCAGAAGGGGACAACGCCGTATGTGGTGAAGGATACGAACGGCGGCATCGTGCGTCTTTCGAATGTGGACATCCCGGAGCTGGCGTTCTTCCCGGCACCGGGCGAAGGGACGAAGCCGTGCGTGCTGGTGTGTCCTGGCGGCGGCTATTCGATCCTCGCGTACAACCACGAAGGCGTGGAAATCGCCGAGGCGCTGAATAAGATCGGATTCTCGGCGTTTGTGCTGAAGTACCGTTGTCCGGGGCAGCCGGATGCGGCGCTGATGGATGCACAGCGGGCGTTGTCGCTCATCCGTTCGAAGGCGGGCGAGTGGAAGGTGGATCCCGCGCGGTTGGGCATCATGGGGTTCAGCGCGGGCGCGAATCTCACCTGTCGTGTGTCGACGAACCACAAGCAGCGCGCCTACGAGCCGGTGGATGCGTCCGACCAGTTCTCGTGCCGGCCTGATTTTTCGCTGCCGATCTATCCGTGGGCGCTTGTGCCGCAGGTGAAGAAAGACGCGGTGACGCCGTTGCGGTTGCAGGCGAAGTTCCCGGTCGACGCCACAACGCCGCCGGCGTTCATCGTACAGACGGAAGACGACGGCTGCAAAGTCGAAAATTCGCTTGCCTACTACGCGGCGCTCAAGCGTGCGGGCGTGAAGGCCGAGATGCATCTCTTCGCAAAAGGCGGCCATGGCTATGGCATCCGCAAGCACGGAACCGATGTCGATGGCTGGGAAAAGCTCGCCGCAACATGGCTCAAAAAAATCAAAGGCGTGAAGTAAGGGAAGACGGCGAAGCGAATTTTCCATTTTTCATTTTTAATTTTACATTTGATACGGGCGCGTGGTGGAATGGCAGACACGCTGGATTTAGGTTCCAGTTCGCAAGAGTGCGGGTTCAAGTCCCGCCGCGCCCACCAGAAGATTGCAAGTAAGACTTGTCCTCGCGTGCAGGCTTTGCTATAATGCTCACCCCTTTCCTCCTCGAAAAGAGGTGTTGCCTTTGGACGATTAGCTCAGTTGGTTAGAGCAGGACCTTTACACGGTCAAGGTCGGGGGTTCGAGTCCCTCATCGTCCACCAAAAAAAAAACACTTGCCAACTTGCCAACTTACCAACTTGTCAACTTACCCACTTACCCACTCGTCAACTCCCTTTTCCCATGTCAAGTTTCAAGTTTACAAGTTTTCAAGTTTTCAAGTTGCCAAGTTTTCAAGTTTTCAACTTGCCCACTTGCTCACTTGCCAACTTGTTAACTTGCCAACTTGCCAACTCGTCAACTCCCTTTTCTCATGTCAAGTTTTCAAGTTGCCAAGTTGACGAGTTACACGAGGAATTACAATGACAAACGCAGAGTTTAAGATTCATTTGGAGAAACGAACTGTCGCCTTTTCCATTTCCGTCATCAAGATGCTTCGCGAAATCCCGGCGGGACTTGAGACAAAAAACATTCGAGACCAGTTGATGCGTTCAGCGACGGCTGTTGGTGCAAACTATCGTGAGGCGAATCGCGCTGAATCAAACGCAGATTTCGTGCACAAGATCGGGGTCGTTGCGAAAGAGGCGTCTGAAAGCGAATATTGGGTAATATTACTTCATGAACTTTACCCAGAGATTAGTGCCGTAAATCCCGTGTTGGCCGAAGCCGGTGAATTGACTCGTGTCTTCGACAAGATTCGTCGAACAATGATTGAGCGTACAAACGCCAAATGACGTATTTCTTTGTTGCCTAACTTGCCCACTTGCCCACTTGTTAAC
>JAZUGW010000233.1:0-10514 GCA_045641465.1 Kiritimatiellia bacterium
AGTGCTTCGCGACCGCCTTCTTGTCGCCGAGCTGCCTGACGAGCCAGTCCTTCGCGGCGTTCGCGTTGGACATCGTCTCCTGCGTGGTAAACGTCTTGGAGGCAACGATGAAGAGCGTCTGCTCGGCCTTCACGGCCTTCAGCGTCTCGGCGAGATGCGTCGAGTCGACGTTGGAGACGAAGAAGAACTTGAGATAACGCTTCGCGTACGGCGTCAGCGCGATGTTCGCCATGACGGGACCGAGGTCGCTGCCGCCGATGCCGATGTTGACGACATATTTGACCCGCTTGTCCGTCGCGCCCTTCCTCGCACCGCGACGAACCGCGTCGGAGAAATCGCCCATTTCATCGAGGACCTTGCGCACGTCCTTCAGCACGTCCTTGCCGTCGACTTTGACTTTGTCATTCTTGTCAAGATTGCGCAGCGCCGTATGCAGCACGGCACGGCCTTCCGTCGCGTTGATCTTCTTGCCCGTGAACATCTTCTCGATCTCGGCCTTGAGATCCGACGCCTCGGCCAACTTGAAGAGCGCATTCATGATCTTCGCGTCAATGCGGTTCTTCGAGTAGTCGAGCGTCCAGCCGGCAGCCGACAGCGTGTACTTCGCCGCCCGGTCGGGATCCGCCGCGAAGAGGTCCTTGATCGTCATGTCCTTCGACGCCGCCACAGCGGCCTCGACCTTCTTGAATGCTTCAGAATTCATGGATTGCCTTTCTCGTCAAAATGTCCAATTATTCTACCACAATTCGCGCCGCGATTAAAGCGGAAACGCATCCTAGAGTATACCCATCCCCCATTTTTCCACCTCCTACGCGCCGAACGTCCCTATACCATGTGGCCGTGTGCCGTGTGGGTGGAGGCTCGCACGGCACACAGACGCGGGGAAGAGCACTCAACTATTCTGGAATACTGTTTGAAATGCGAGGAGGTTGCGTCCCTTGGGTGGTCCGTAGATGGCAAAACAGACATCGTCAAACCATGTATGACGATCCTCTTCGATGAGGACATGCCGGAAATACTCGGCCACATTTTCGGCACGATGGCCGAAGGCCCCGCATCCCCAGGCCCCGAGCACCAGACGTCGATGCCCCTTCTGCCGTGCGAGACAAAGCACATTGACAAGACGACGCATCATCGTTTCGGAAAGACGCGCGTGCGATGTCAGACAGGCAAGCCCGCGCCGATTGGGCGCCGGTACGGAGACAACCGACACGACATACGGTTTCGCCAGCAATTCGCCCGAGGGCGCACGAAAGACGGCAACGGAGGGCGAGTAGATCATCGCATCGGTTTCCATCGCATGAAGCGGCCAATTGTTCGCACGATACAACGCACGCGCCGCAGGCGACGAAATCGACGCATAGAGCGTACTATTGCGGCAGAGCGCCTCCTCCTGGGCGGAAGCCCCCAACCAGAATCCCCCGCCGGCGACATGGGCATTCGCGAAATTCATCACAAGGACATTCTCGCCGTCTGCCGCCTGCAGCGAATCGGCGTTGACAACACGGAATCGGCACTGCGCAACACCCTTCTCCCGAACGTCGACTTCCCCGCGCAGACGACAGCAGTCCTCCGGCAACAACACCTCACAGGCGCGATAGTCCCGTGCCGGCAATACGACCTTGCCCCCGTCCGTTTCATATTCCTGTACGCGCGTAATCCGACATGTCTCACGCGCACGACCGATGTTTGCAAACAAGCCCATAGACACCCCTATTGTATATGAAATCACCTCAATGCGGGACAGACTTCGTGGGAATCGGGATTCGTCCACTCGTACGGGAAGGTCCGGCACTTGTCGGGTTTCACGGCATGGATGCGGCAGCGATTGTCGTCCGTCAGATAGACACACGCCCCGTCCGGATGGCTTTTGAGCATCAAGGTCTTGCGATCGGGTGCGACCTCGGTCTCGTGGGCGATGAAGTCCGCCTCGCTCATTCCCAAATAGGCGGCAATGCGCGCGATCTCCGCGTCCGAGACGCGAACGATGCCGTTCTTGATCCGGCAGCACGCACCACAGCACTGGCAAACAAAGTCCGTCATGCCGCAGTCTACTCCATCGTGGGCGGAACACATTTGCCGTCGCGTTGCTTCTCGATGTCGTCGCAATGGCCGAGGTACTGGCCGTTGGAATCCATCCAGAGGATCAGGCGCGCGCGTTCTTCGGGCGTGAGCTTCACACCGTGATGGCCCGCGTCGAGCATTTTCCGAAGGGGCGCCGCCATGGCAAGCCATGCACCCGGCTGTGTATAGGCCGGTTCCATGAAGGCGAAGTTACGCGTACGCGTCGCGAAATGCGCCGTACGGCCGACAAGGTTCATCCAGCTCGTCGCATAGCCGCGACGGTTCTTCCGCCAGTCGCCCAGACGCAGGTCCGGTGCCTTGGGCGCGCGTTTTTCCCCGTGGCACGAAACACATTTGGCATCCAGCACCGGCTGCACCAGGCGCACGTAGTTGAACGGCGCGGCACCGTCCGGACCCGGCTGGATCGTGCTCGGCGCGCGCCGCATCGCCTGCGGCAGCGTCTTTCGCGCCGTACGGCGCACGTTCTCCTTGGGTTCGTGGCAACCGCTGCAGAACAACCGTTCGCCCGGATGCAGGTACGTGTCGCTACGCATGTTCTGTACCGCACATCCGTCGGCCCGCAACGCCTGGAAGAACAGCGGCACATCGACGGGCGCCGTAAAATAGGCGCTGCCATCCGCTTCCACCGGCACCGTGCCGAGACACTGCCGCCCCGTCTGATGCGGCTCCGCGCCAAGCGACGGACGGTTCATGATCGGCGTCGTGCGCGGAAACACCTGCCACACGCGCAAGGCGGTGATGACCGTGTTGGACGGGAATGGCACGCGCGTATCGTAGACGTTGACGAGGCCGATTTCCGCCGTCTTCGGCCGCACGACGAGCGGAGCCGGACGCTTCCCGTCCGCCTGCGCCGGACGTCCGTCCAACGTCTGGTGCGGCAGCACGGGCGGACGCTTCCGCGCGCGGATCGGCATCGGATCCACGCAGGAGATCGTCGGGTGGGTGTAGAGCATGATCTTGTTGCCGAACACATCCACGAGCGCAATGCCATACCGCCGCGACTCCGACACCGAATAGAATCCATTCGCGAATCCGTTGTAGACGCAGAGGAAATACTTCTCGCTCAGCGGCCACGCGCTCGCATAGGCGCCGCTGCCCATGTTGCGCGCCGAGTAGCTCTCGCTTTCGGGCATCGGCTGTTCCGGCGTGATGCGGCGGATGGACGACATTTCGCCGTCGTCCGGCACCGACGGATCGACGAGCACCAGCGACCCCGAAGCCCATCCATGATGAGGCGCCGCCGTCGCCACGTACTTGCCGCTGCCGGGAATCTGCCGTACGTTCATCTCCACACACGGCGAGGTGCGGAAATGGAGACGCGTGTTGCCGTTCAGCTCGCGCGGATCGCGTCCGTCGGGGAAACAGGTCCAGGCGGCTTCCGCCTGGGTGTGTCCGCGGTCGACATAGTCCCAGCGCGTGTACACAATCATCCCGTCGTTGTTGACGCTCGGATGCCACTCGTTCGTCTCATGGTGCGAGAGACGCACGATGTCGGTGCCGTCCTCGAACATCGTGTGCAACGTAAAGGTCGGCACTTTGCGATCGCCCGAACAGCGCACATAGCCCCCGCGGCGTTCCGATGTGAAGACAAGACGTCCATTCGGCAGCCAGCACGGATCGAACTCGTTCCACGGACCTTCCGTAAGCTGACGCAAGTCGGAACCGTCCAGCGCGCAGCTGAAGATATGGTAGACAGTATCGTCGTTCCACACGAAGCGTTCGTCCTTCCCGCGCGTCGCGGCGAAGGCGATCCGAGTTCCCTCCCAGTTGAGCTCCGGCGAAATGAAGGCGCAACCGTCAAGAGTGCGTCCCTTCCAGGCACCGGACACAACCGGCTTGCCCGCGATGATGTTGCGCGCGACCGGCGCGTCGGAGAACGGATGTTCGAGGATGTAGATTCCATCGCCAACCGTGGTACCGAACTGCGTACCGAAGAAGCCGTAGTACTGGTCACACATGTGCGCACCGTCGTGATGCGCGTGGAACCCCGGCGGCTGATGGCCCGCGAAGAGCAAACGGTCGATCCCCTTCAACAGCGGATTCTTGAAGGCGATCCGCCGGACGAGCGCCGTGACTTGGTCGAACAGTTCGATGCGCTTTTCCGCGCCATTCTCGCTATCCGCCCGTGTGGCGAGCGCATTCAGTTCCAGCAATTCGGCCGTCAAGTCGACCTCTTGCGCGAGATCGTTCGCCAACGCACGGGCCCGTCGCAGCGCGATCGCCAGCGGATCGCGATCGTACGAATAGACGCACGCGGCGGGATGCACCGCCTCCGCAGTCACCCGGGACGGCAAACGCGACCAATTGGCCTGGTCCCGTGCCAGGAGTTTCCATTCGCGATTCTCGGGCTTGTAGACCGACTTGACGTGCCACTTCTCCAGCAGATAGCGCGAAACCGCGTTGCGTTCGTCTTCAGACAGCACGCGGTCGAAACAGACCAGTTCGGCCAGCTGCTTGCCGCCACTACGGCCTTCAAGCGCCCGATCGTTCGTCAGCGAGTCGGACGCGCTGGGAACGCTCATCTCCGCCACCACCAGACGCACCCCATTTCCCGGCAGGATCTCCTCCGCCGGGTCGTCGACCTGGGCCAGTCCATCCCACACCCTCGCGAACTTGCCCCATTTCGGCGAGATGTAGGCCCCCGCGTATCCGCGGTGGAAATGGTAGTCGCCATTTCCGCCATTATTGTCGCACAGCAGATGGCACAACCAGAACGGTTCGAAACGCGCGACCTCGAAAACAGTCCGCAGCTTCGTCAAACGCGGATAGACCAGATCCTTGCCGCTCCCCATCGCACCGAAGTCGACAACCGTCTGTCCATCCGCGGTCTGTCGGCGTTTGGGCGCGCCCACGGCCTTGGCGACAACCGCACCTGCACCCTTCGAGCGCCAGTTGCGCACCGCGCCGGACGCATCAACCGACAGCGTCGCCGCATCGGCGGCATCAAGCCGGAACGACGCTTCACGCATCACCGCCGGTTCCTGCGCCGCTCCCACGGCACACCCCACGATCAGGCCAATCAAAAACAGAGCTTTCTTTCTCATTCTTCACGACCTCATCATTCACCTGTTGACCGAAAAGACACCTTCGCCCAAACAGACAGGAAGCATCTGCCCCCTCCACAGACTTTATTGCATCACTGGCGGCACGCACTTGCCGTCGCGCTGCTTCTCGATGTCGTCGCAATGGCCAAGGTACTGTCCGTTCGAATCCATCCAGATCACCAGGCGCTCGCGCTCTTCGGGCGTGAGCTTCACGCCATGATGGCCCGCGTCGAGCATCTTCCGGAGCGGCGCCGCGATCGCGAGCCACTCGCCCGGCGCCGTGTAGGCCGGCTCCATGAAGGCGAAGTTGCGCCAGTTCAAGCCGAAATACGCCGTGCGGTTGACGAGGTTCATCCAGCTCGTCGCATAGCCGAGACGATTCTTCCGCCAGTCGCCGAGACGCAGGTCGGGTGCCTTGGGCGCACGCTTTTCCCCGTGGCACGAAACGCACTTCGCATCCAGCACCGGCTGCACCAAGCGCACATAGTTGAACGGCGCAGTGCCGTCCGGACCCGCCTGGATCGCGCTCGGCGCGCGGCGCATCGCCTGCGGCAGCGTCTTCCGCGCCGTGCGGCGCACGTTCTCCTTCGGTTCGTGGCAGCCGCTGCAGAAGAGCCGCTCGCCCGGGTGCACGTAAGTGTCGCTGCGCATGTTCTGCACCGCACAGCCGTCCGCGCGCAACGCCTGGAAGAAGAGCGGCACGCCCACCGGCGCGGTGAAGTACGCACTGCCATCGGCCTCCACCGGCACCGTGCCGAGGCACTGGCGTCCCGTCTGGTGCGGTTCCGCGCCAAGCGAGGGATGGTTCAGAACCGGCATCGTCCGCGGGAACACCTGCCACACGCGCAACGCGGTGATCACGGTGTTGGACGGGAACGGAATGCGCGTATCGTAAACATTGACAAGGCCGATCTCCGCCGTCTTCGGCAGGTTCTTCGGCGGCGTGGGACGCTTCCCGTCCGCATCGGCCGGCAGACCCTCCAGCGTCTGGTGCCGCAGCACCGGCGGACGCTTCCGCGCGCGAATCGGCATCGGGTCGATGCACGAAATCGTCGGATGCGTGTAGAGCTTGATCTTGTTGCCGAAGGCGTCGATGAGCGCAATCGAATAACGCCGCTTTTCCGAGACGGGATAGAGTCCGTTCGCATATCCCTCGTAGGAGCAGATGTAGTACTTCTCACTCAGCGGCCAGGCGTTCGCATACGCGCCGCTCGCCTTGCTCTTGGAATAGAATTCGCTTTCGGGCATCGGCTGCTCGGGCGTGAGGCGGCGGATCGACGACATCTCGCCGTCATCCGGCACCGAAGGGTCGATGATGATAAGCGCACCTGCCGACCAGCCATGGTGCGGCGCAGCCGTCGCCACATACCGGCCACTGCCGGGGATCTGACGCACATTCATCTCCACGCACGGCGAGGTGCGGAAATGGAGGCGCGTGTTGCCGTTCAGCTCGCGCGGATCGCGGCCATCGGGGAACGTAGTCCAGGCGGCCTCGGCCTGGGTGTGTCCACGGTCGACATAGTCCCAACGCGTGTACACGATCATGCCGTCGTTGTTGACGCTCGGATGCCACTCGTTCGTCTCATGCGGCGAGAGCCGCACGATGTCCGTGCCGTCTTCGAACATCGTGTGCAGCGTAAATGTCGGCACCTTGCGATCGCCCGAACAGCGCACGTAGCCCCCGCGGCGTTCGGACGTGAAGACGAGGCGTCCGTTCGGCAGCCAGCACGGATCGAACTCGTTCCACGGACCTTCCGTGAGCTGACGCAAGTCGGATCCGTCGAGCGCACAGCTGAAGACATGGTAGACGGTATCGTCGTTCCACACATAGCGCTGACCCTTGCCGCGCGTGGCGGCAAAGGCGATGCGGTTCGCCTCCCAGTTGAGCTCCGGCGAAATGACGGCGCAACCGTCGAGGGTGCGTCCCTTCCACGCGCCGGACACGATCGGCTTGCCTGCGATGATGTTACGCGCCACGGGATGGTCGGAGAACGGTTGCTCGAGAATGTAGATTCCATCACCGACCGTGGTGCCGAATTGCGTGCCGAAGAAGCCGTAGTACTGATCGCACATGTGCGAGCCCTTTCGGTTCTCGTGGAAGCCCGGCGGCTGATGGCCCGCGAAGAGCAAACGGTCGATGCCCTTCAGAAGCGGATTCTTGAAGGCGATGCGCCGCACGAGCGTACGGGCCGCCACGAACAATTCAAAACGGGTTTCCGCTTTGTTCTCGTGTTCCGCCTTCACGGCAAGCGAATTCAGTTCGCGCAGTTCCGCCGACAGATCGACCTCGCTCGCGAGATCGTCCGCAAGCGCGCGGGCGCGCCGGAGCGTGATCGAGAGCGGGTCGCGGTCGGTGGGATAGATGCACGCGGCGGGATGGAAAGCCTCGGCGTTCGTCCGCGCCGGCAGCTTCTTCCAGTTCGCCTGGTCACGCGCGAGCAATTCCCATTCGCGACGCTCCGGACTGCGGTCGTCGCGAATGCGCCACTTCGCAATCAGATGGCGTGAAACCGCGTCGCGCTCCTCGGCCGTGAGGACACGGTTGAAGCAGACGAGTTCGCACAGCTGCTTGCCGCCGCTGCGGTCTGCGAAATCGCGGTCCCGCGTGAGCGAGTCGGACGCGCAGGGACAACGCATCTCCGCCACCACAAGCCGCACCCCGCCGGGCATCACGTCATGTTCGGGATCGTCCACCGCTTCAAGGCCGTCCCACACAGCCGCGAACTTGCCCCATTCCTTCGACGCATACGCCCCTTCGAATCCGCGATGGAAATTGTGGACACCCTTCCCGCCGTTCACATCCCCCAGCAGATGGCAGAGCCAGAAAGTCTCGAAACGCGCCACTTCGAAAACGGTGCGAATCTGCGTGAGCCGCGGATAGGTCAGGTCTTTGCCACTCGCCATGGGACCGAAATCGACCACCGTCTGCCCCTCGGTCGATTGGATCACCCGCGGCGCGCCGGCTGCCGTTGCAAGCGCGCCACCCGAGGCCTTCGACCGCCAGGTCTTCACCGCCCCGCCGGCATCAAACGTCAGCGTCGCCGCATCGGCGGCATCCAACCAGAACGCCGCCTCGCGCATCACCGCCGGCTCCGTGCCCGAAACCGCCGTGAACGCCAGCGCTGCCAGCACCGAAACGACCGTCAATTTTCTGATATCCATTTTCTTGCTTCCTTTAACGTAGAATGATGATGCCACCGCTGGTGACGTACAAACCGTCGTCCTCGACCACCAGGCGACGGCCGCGTCTGCGGCTCGCATCATCCACCGAGAACTTCATCTCCGACAGATTCGCGGGGGTCCGACCGGTCCAGTCGACGATCTTGCCCGACGGAGGCAGCGGGCGATCCCCGATGACCACCTGGATCGATGTGGCATCGGACGCAAACCGCATTTCGTTCGCGCCTGAAGAGAACGAACCCTTCACGCTCCAGGTTCCGTCCTGTTCGCTGAGGTCCAGCGTCGCCCCGTCCGCGAGCTCGCAGCCGTGGAAATACGCCCCTGCCGCCGGCATGAACGTACCGAGGACCTTGATGACATTCGTTCCAGTGTTGTAGTTATAGGGATAGAATGCGAAGTAGTCCTTCACCGTGAGCGTTCCCGCTGCATCGTCGATGTTGATCGCGCACCGGGTGCGCAACGAAACCGTGGAGGCGTCAAGGGCGCCATGGAAGACGCGGAAGTAGCCACCCTTGGTGAAATCGAGCGTGCCGTTGCGGACCCAGGTGGTGTTCGCACCAATGGAGAACGTCTTGCCCATGCCAACCGCCACCGAAAGCGTGTGCCCGCCCAAATCAATGTAGTGGCCGTCCCACCAGGTCGTAAGTGAACGCGTCGCGTCGATCTGCGAATCGTCCGTGAGTACGATCTTGCCGAGCGAGGGCTTGTCCACCAAATCACCGCCGGAGTTGCGGATCTCGCCGCCGTCCAGAACGATCTTGGCCAAGGTAAAGTCGCTCTGCCCTTCCAAGTCGAACACCGTGTTCGCACGCAGCAGCAATTCCGAATTCTGCGGCCCCAACACATACTTCGAACCGGGCTGGCGCACGAACATGGTTCCGCCAGTCACCTCGTTGCCGCCCAAATGGGACTGGTTCGCGCAATTGACCAAATACGAACCTTCACCATCTTTGAAGAATCGCACGCTCTTCTCCATGACGAAACCCGTGTTGGCGACGGCCTTGCCCGCCGGCACGTCCAAATGCAATTCGCCACGATGGCTCGCGCCATACAGCCACTTGTTCTGCAGGTATTCCGTAACCTCGAGGCGTTCGGCATCCGTCAGCAACCGGTTGAAACAGACGAGCTCGCTCAGCTGCTTGCCGCCGTTGCGATCGGCAAAGTTGCGATCCTGCGTGATGCGATTGGACGCACTCGGCGTCTTCATCGTCACCGTGAGGAACTGGAACGCCGTGTCGGGAATGACCTCGCTCCCCGGATTGACCGCCGTGGTGCCATTCCAGATGGCCGCCACATTGGCCCATTGCGAGGCAACGTACTGGCACCCGTCACCGCGATGGAAATCGTAGGATGTGGTATCGCCGAGGATGAAGGCGTATTTGTGTTTCTGCATCTTGGCGACCAGGAACACGGTCTGCAGGTTCGTGAAGCGGTCGAATGAAAGGTCGCATTTGCTGTTCACCGATCCGAAATCGACGGTGGGCCGCTCCCCCCACAATGTCGTGTTGTAGGTCGGAGCATTGCCGGCGGGAATGGCAACATGGTGAACGGGATCCCGCGAGGTCCAACGCTGCACCTTGTTGTTGGCATCCAACACGAGCGACGGTTTATACGCGGCATCCAGCCAGAAGCAGGCCTCGCCGAGAATCGCCGGCTCGCCGCCCGGATTGCCGTTCTCGGAGAACAGCGTGCAGGTGGCCGTACCCGAAGCGGGCAGATCGCTCAGATAAAGCTTATGTCCGTCGAGATCGATCTTCACGCCGGACGGGAGCTGCAACCCGCGCCAATCGCTGGCGCGCGCGAGCTTGACGCTTCCCATGTCCAGTTCACGACAGGTAAAGGCGTTGCCGGCCGGGAAGTCGACCGCCACCGTGCCCGAAATGTGGACGCGCGTGTGCGGACCGGGGAGCCCGCCCTCGACGATCTGGTTCGCGGCATTGCGACAAATCCAGTTGGCGGGCTTGGAGATGTCGCCGTCGCCCGCCTCGCCCGTCCACACCGCATCGCTCACGACCTGGTCCGTTTCACCGCCATAGTAGAGTCCATCGCTGCGCACCACTGGCGTCAAGGCGGTGTTCGCCGCGCTCGCGGAATCCCACGCAAAGGAAACGCCCACCGGCGGAACGGTCCACGCAACCAGCTTCTCGCCCACCGCCAACGTCCGCCCGTGAATGTCGACGACGATGGAGGAATCCGGCGTAAAGC
>JAZUGW010000234.1:0-31083 GCA_045641465.1 Kiritimatiellia bacterium
CCTGTTCGGGCTCGACCGCGATGTCGCATGTCACCGCCGTGTCGGCCGTATGCACATAACGCGTATTCACATAGGCGCCACCCGACGCGAACACATAGTCGAGCCGCGTGTAGTCCTTGGGCAAGGCGGCATTGACCATCAAGCTGCCGCCGCCCGCGACGGCCATCAAAAACGCAAGCGTGAATTTAGAGAACATCATTGTCTTATCCTTTCCTTCTCGTGTACGACTCAATCGAAAGACCGTGACAGTATACCCCATTCCCCCACGCTTCGTCAACACCATTCCGCAGTCGGTTGTACCTAAAAACCAAGAAGCCGAACCACTAGGATGGTTCGGCTTCGAGCAAGGTTTGAAAGAAACTTTCAGAAATTGGGTCGGGGATTATCTCCCGCAGACACCATAGGATATGCGCTCTCTCAAACCCGATGACAAAATTTTTTAATTTTTTTATCAATCGTCGTCATCGTCATCATCAGGGTCTTTCGGAGTACCGGCATAGGTCTCGTCGTCGTCCTCGTCATCGGGATTCTCCTTCACCCATTCGTCCAGTTTCTGCAAGGCGTCTTGAGGCGACTGGAGATCGTCTTCCAGGTCAATGACCTCCGGAATCGTCTCCTTCATCAACCTATCCTTCGCCGCCGGCGTACCGTTTTTAAGGATATCCACCAAAGTCTCATATTGCACCGAATTACGCATATCCATGTCGATAATGTCAAACATCGACTCCAAGGCATCAGGATCGTTCACATAACGCGAAAAATTCTTGATCATCTCGGCTTTTTCGCGGTCGCTCAGCGTATCGTCGTCCACCGAATCGACAATGGCATCCATCGCCTCTTCACGCACATCCGCATCTCCCGACTCCAGGTAGCCCGCAAGTTCACTCGCTCCGTCGGCACCCATCTCGGACAATGCTTCAATTGCGGCCATATGCAAAATCGACGGAATGCCATCCGGCCATTCGTCCGACTTCTGCATCCGCTGCACGAGTTCCAGCAATTTCTTCCGATCAAGAGGATCCGTCACATTCCGCAGCTCGTTCAACAACTTGCGATAGGCATCCGTCAACGACGCTTCTTCGTCCTTCGGAAGCTCGATCTTATATGAACCTGGTGCCCCCTTCACAGGCACAAGCAACTCCTTGTCACGGTTCTTCGACGTATGCTTGGGCGACTTCACCGCCGACGGCTTCTGCGTCGTCGACACCTTCGGAGTCGGCGACTCGACAACCTCATCCACGCTTGGACCGGTAAAATAGACCAGAGCCGCCACTCCGCACAGCAGAGCCGCCACAGCTACACCTGTCAAAAATCTATTTTTCATCATATTAGATTATATGTGATCGATAAAGACAAATGACAAAATTCATAAAAAAAAATACACACTCTTCTGACCGAACAAGGGCCTCTTCCACCACTAACTTGCAATCAAAACGAAATCTTCTCAAGATAACCACGATATGTCTTTGTTGCGGGAATCAGCAACCAAGCCGAAAAAGTTCCGTCCGGGCTGTAAAACAAACTTGAACTGCCGCTCACCTTCGTCCCGTCTTCGAATTTTCCCGAGAATGTCACCTTGCCGGAGGCTGCGATTTTGGCTTTAACGCCAGGGTGGCCTGCAACTTCCATCGTCGCAACCGGGAAAGTCGGCGCCACGACCTTGTCTTTCCAGACATCCCGTTGAAGCGTCAGCCGCATCCCCTCGCCTTCACCCCATGCGGACGAACAGACCCGATAATCCTTTTCCTCCGTCATCCACCCTTGGGTAACTGTTAAAAGGACACTTTTCGTCATCTTTCCACTTTTTGCCTCAAGTTTTGCCGTAAATGACTCGGCCTCGCCCCCCTCAATCCCCGTCCGCGCCACATAGCCGACGGTACTAACGGTCCAATTCGTCCCTCCACATGCAAACTTGCCAGACATCTTCCCCGCCGCCGTCACCGTTAGATTCACGCCTCCCACACCGTTCGGTTCAGTCGTCTCGTCTCCGATTTCGGTCGCATAACCGAAAAACGACCCTTGCGCCCATGTCGGCAGCGCCTCGACCACGATATTGAATGCAAACGACCCCGACCACTTGTATTTGTTCGACGCCATCAGTTTCACGGCAGAGGGCACCACCGCCCCCTTCTGAACCTTCGATGCCGCCGTTGGAACGCCCTCGATTGCATACGCATAGTTGGTTACCACGTTCTTTTCGTTCTTAAGTCCAATCTTGACAAGTTTGAGGCCCGCCGGCAGATTCTTCGCCGCAAGGGCCGTTGGTACCTCTTCAAGACCCTCGATCGCCACCTCAAACCGCTGCCGCACCCCCGCGACAAGCGTCATCGTTTCGTTCGCGTCAATCATACGCGTACTCGGCTGTGTCGTCCAGACAACCGAGACCGGCATCGTCGGAAATTCCGCCACTTCAAAGGTCGCCGACGCGACATGGGCGACATTCTTGCCCGTCGCCGCATCTTTGACAGATGTCTTGAACATCACCGTACTCAACCCAGGCTTGGTCGGGATGCCCGTAATACGGCCTGTCGTCTTGTCAAATTTGAGTCCCGCCGGCAATCCGCTCACCGTCCAATTCACGGCACAGGCCAAGGAGAAGTCGACCATGCGGCCTGGTACATAGGGTCCATAACTATCCTCGAGGCCATTCGGCACTGTCTCACTCTTCGTCAAAAGCGGATCCGTGAAATTATTGACCTTCAGGCGAAAGACTCCATTCGTCGTCGCCTTCGCCGCATTCTTGACCGTCACCGTGAAATCGTAAACGCCCGGCTTGGTAGGCGAGCCCACAATCCGCTGCGTCTTCGGATCGTATTTGAGTCCCGCCGGTAGATTTTTCACGGTCAGCGTCGGCAACGATGCCGACGAGGCACAAAGAGCAATCGGCTCGATTGCCGTTCCTGCCTCATATCCCGACTCGGCCGGCGAACAAACAACCCCAACCGGCTCATGCGCAGCCTCTTCCAGTGTCAAAAAACGCGCGTAAACCGTACGATCCTCATTCGGCATCGTCAACACAAACGACGTCTGCCGGTAATCGGCCAGGTCTTCCAACGGCTGCTCATAAACACCCGTGGACTCGTCGTACGCCGCATACCACCCCGCAAAAAGATAGCCCTTGAGCGGCTTGGCGGTCAGCGTCACCGACTTGCCCGAAAGGTAGGTTCCTCCTCCCGTCACCGTCCCCCCCTGCGACGCATCAACCAGCAACCGAACGCGATTCATGTGCGGACGATAATTCGAAACGATTGCATAGGTCTCGCGTAGCGTCCACGTATTATCATGCCATTGCGTTCCCACCGCAACACCCGTCTCGTTCGTCATACATCTACCTCCCGCTTCGTACACTTCGGCAAATGTGTGAAGCGGGGACGAAAAATACGGCACTTCAATCGCCAATTCATCATTGTAGCCATCCCAATCATACCCCATGATCGTATAATAGCGTAACGTCAAACCCATATTCCACGTGACATTGAAATAATGGGCCGCCGAACAATTGAAAAGCTGTGGGCCCGGTTCGACATATTGCGGATTCATCTGTTCTCGATCCGCATGCCCAGCACCCATATTGTGCCCCACTTCGTGCGTCATCGTATGCCCAATGGCCACATCGCGAACCGAACACACATTGTAGGCATAGTCGGGGAAGTAGCTTGGATCCGCGAACATATCGATGTCCAGCGAGTAGCCGAGCCCCACCATGCTCCACCCCTCCTCGTCGCCGTTATCCACAAGCAAGCTCACAATGTCTGCGGATGTCGTCTCGCGCGCCTCGCGAAGAGCCTTCCAGGCGGCCTCCTTGCCAACCGTCGCACGGTCGAGCAAAATGTCATAATCGATCAGCGGTTCGCCTTCGTAATAAGTCCGGAAACTCGCCGACTGCGCATCGATGGGCACTTCGACCGTCCCCGCCAGACGGAACTGGAAGTCCCGGTCAAGATCCGTATTGGCAAGTGCCAGATTCATTTTCGCCACGCTTTCCGCCGCAAAAACCGCAACCCCGTCGGCTCCGTAGTTCGCCTTGATCCACCTGGCCGCCGAAAGATCGCAAGCGACGAGAATGTCGATGACATTCGTCTGCGTTTCACCGCGTGCGAGCCATTGCCGCTTAATGCGTTCAAACCAGTCGCCTCCTAGATCGACAGCCTGCAATCGAGCCCCCTTCTGGCTCGCCTTACAGGGCGGCGACTTCTTGCACCGCGGATAAGCCAAACGTACATCCGGCTTGATCTCGCGTACCAGAAGCCCCGTCGCATCGCGACGAAAAGTGAAGACGTGTCCCGTCGACAGATCCTGCACCCGTGCCACAAAACCTTCTGCGGTCGAAACAACCACCGCGTTCTTGACAGGGGACAGACCCTCCGACACAGCCGCAAAAGACGCACATCCCGTAACAGACGTACGGCGCATCCCCAAAACCAGGCTGACCTCGTCTCCGTCAAAAGTCGGCATCGTGAGACGTGCACCCGAGACAAGCCGCACGGGGGGACAGTCCCCTGCGGCCACCATGCGTTCGCGCAACACGCCTGCGTTTCCGCACCACGCCAACAGCCCCCCTACCAGAACGCCAACCAACCATGTCCGCAACATCATTCTTTCTCCTCTGCGTCCTTTTTCAATCGCTGTTCGTAGGCCGAGTTCTCACCGGGGCGAAAGGTCTTCTTTTTCGTCAACCGAACCGTATAAGTTCCCGCCGGCATGTCATCGTTAATGACGAGCTGCGACAGATGCTGGTGCCGCAAGGGCTTCCCATCGGGGCCCTCCCACGTGATACGAAGGCCTGTTCGCGGCGGTTTCACATGCATCTTCAAAACACTCCCCTGCGCCTGAATGCCCGACTCGGGTTCCATCCACACCTTGGCACCATCAGGACTCTTGACCTCGAACTTCCGCAGAGCGGCCCCCATCACACCCTTCACCGAACGCCCCTTGAGCCCTTTCAGATAGTCGCCCAGCAGCTTCTCAAGCGAATTCACGAACTCGCCGACGAGTGCTGGATGTTTTTTGCCCGGCATCAATCCACGTCGACCGACAAAGACACGCTGCACAGAGGTTCCATCCTTGCGTGGCCAATAGACGCCCAAATACGGATAGAACAACTTCCCCTCGCCATGCGGCAGGGACTTGAGAAATTCAACCTGGTAGTGCTGTGCGATGAATTTGTTCGTCTCGTCAAGGTGGGCTTCAGACAAATAGATCCCCGTCCCTTTCACCCACTGGCGGAACGCGTCGCTCGTCAAGGCCCCCTTCATCAACCCGCAAAAACGGCAGGCTTTCGATCCCGCATACAGAATCATCGGACGATTCTGCGCGCGCGCCTGCGCCAATGCCTGCGGGAAATCAAGCGTCCACTGCTCGGCCCGTACGGTTCCGTTCGTGCCCATCGCAATCAATTCCGCAGGAAGCGCAAGATCACCCTGCCCCTCCACGACAACATCTCCGTGATCGCCCTTCATCGGCGCAAACACGCCCGCCACGAGGAATGATGCCACCGCTAAAAGCACACAGCCTAGATACGGCATGCGCGAACAGAGCCAGCGGTTCGGACGCAACACCAACCACAAGGTCGGTCCCCAGAGGACGATATCGCGAATGAGCGCCGTACCAAGTCCGCCGCCCTCTTCGCCTTCGCCAAAGCACCCACACGAAATGTGGAGTCCCCGAATCAATCCCTGTGTCAGTCCAATGAAAAACATCCCAAGCAGCCCAAGGATCAACACCGCCGCTTCACGCGGCCAGCGTGTCGCAACGAGCGTCACTCCCGCCACCAACTCGACCATTGGCAGAATAAGCGCGAAAAGCCCCACGAACACATCCGGCAACATCCGATAACCCGCCACTTGCGACGCAAACAAAGACGGATCCTCAATCTTCTCCAAGGCGGCATAAATGAAAATCCCACCAATAACCAGTCGGAAGACAGCATCGAGAATCGACGCGACAAGCTCCATCCGCCGTGTCATCTCTGCGCCTCCTGCGTTCCCTCCGCGGTCCGGCTCCCGAACCAGGGCACACGCTGTTCTTCATACACACGGAAATTATTCAGCACGCCGAGTATGATCGCACCCAACACCAGACCGATCAGAACCCAGAGGTTCCAACCTGTCCGCACCGAAAACAATTCTCTGAACGCCATCTTAATCCTCGTTTGGCAACTGAACATTGAACGGAACCGAGAACGTCCAGTTTCGCGTCGTCGTACGCTCCGTTGCCTCATTGTAATCCGTCAACTTGACCTTCTGCGTCACAAAACCCGCACCGATCGTTTCCATCGGCAGAGGTGCCGATTCATCACGCGCAAGCAGAAGCACGCCAAAGTGCTTCAGTCCCGATATCTCCTTCTGCAGGGTCCCGTCCTTCCGCTCGCTCCACAACGAGCAACTGCCCGAATAAAGTCCCGTGGCCCGCGCGAACTTGAACTGCACCTTGTTCGGATTCACACTCGCCGCGAAATCGACAAGTCCCCCCGCCTTCACGAGCTTGTTCTTGTCGGCCTCGATCTTATCGCCCGTGAGATTTAAACCGAATCCATCCGGTTCAATCGCCGTTGAATAGACGAAACCATCCAGCAACGCCTCCTTCGGGAACTCGGTGATCGCCGCGGTACCGACTTCAAGCGCCACACTCTTGTAGTAGGTCTGCAGATTGAAGATCTGATCGTACCAGCCGCCGCACGGCACCAGCTTCAACTGATATCCGTCTTGTCCCGCATAGGTCAGCGCCGCATTGTCGTTGTTCCACACAAGCGCATCCGACGCCGCCACGACCTGCGTCGTCGCTCCGCTCGGCAAATCCGTCTCGGTCTGGGCCTTGAAGCACAGGAGTCCGCCGAAGCAGCACGGCTTTTTCACAAAGTACACAGGCACCACAAGCGAATACCCGTTCGCCGAAGACGGATCCACCATCAGTCCGCACGCCTTGACCGAGCAAGAGACCTTGGTTGTTCCATCCGCCAGCATACCCGCTACCTTGGCCGTGCCTTTATTATCGATCGTCACCGTGAGATAGCCGTTACCCGCCGGCACACCATCCGCTGCCGTGACCCCTTGCGGCACAAGCGCAAGCGTGTAGTAGCCCGTGAAGTTGGTCACCGCCGTCAGATAGTCCTGGATCTTCGCATTCTGACGGAACAGGGCGCCCTCATAGCCGATGTTCGTCTGAACACCCTTGTTGTTGGCGTCCGGCACATTCATGTACAGTTCGACCTCGCCGTACCCCTTCTGCCAATCGCCGTCGCCATCGGTCCGACCGCGAGACACCCCCACGCACAGCCGATTCGTGTATACGACATTGTTCACCTTCTGGACGAGTTCGAACGTCTTGACACAAGTCTTCTCCTTCACGACATCCCATCCCGTGGCCTTGAACGTGTAGGTCTTGCCCGCCAGCATCACCTTCGCCGAAAGGACCGCCTTCTCGGGCACCGCCGTCGATGCTGTGAACGTCACGGACGCCAACTGCGGCAGTCCATTCGTGAGCGAGCCCTCTTCCGCCTGCAGCACACCGTAGAACGTACCCGACTCCAACGGCACCGTCTCCGTCGTCGTCGTCGCAACCTTCGGCTGCTTGGCCGCATACGTCGTCGCCACCGTCGTGCCCGCCCGTGAGACTTCCGTTAACGTGATCGTGCAAGTATCCCCGCCCAGGAAGGTGGCCGGATATTCGTTCTCACCCAGCTCGTCCGGCGCAAGCGCCGCAAGCGTCACCGCGAAGGTCTTATTGCCGTCATATGTCGCAACCAGGTCGGGAATCGTCTTGAGCGTAATCGTCTTCGCCTTGTTGTCGCCATCCGCCCATTCAAGTACACCGGCTTGCGCCACGTAGTCTTCACCCGCCTTCGCCGTACCGTCGACCGTCGTGTACTTCACGCGCACCACACCGGCCTTTGCCGTGCGATTGACCGTCAGTACGATGCTCGGTGCATTCTCCTTCGCGCTGAGCGCCGTCTTCGCAAGCTTGATCGCACCCACGTTCGCAAAGGAACCCGCCAAGGTGTAAGAGCCGCCCGCCTTCGCTTCCGTTCCGTGCTTGACAGTGAGGATGTACTTCGCCGCAGACTTCGGCAGCGTCAGCTGATGAACCTTCGTGACATTTTCCACGATCGTCCCGACGAGCGCATTCGTGATCGAGAAGACCGCGTCTCCCGTCACGTCGCGCAGCTCGAGCTCATAATAGTAGCCGTCAGTACCCGTCAACGCAAAATTATCCGCGAGATCCGTCGGCCAGAGCGTACGCGCCATTGTCGTCTCCGTGGCCTTGAGCGTCCACGCAGTCGCCGTCTTGTCCACGTCATCCTTGGGATCGAAGGTGTCGGAGTAATAGACGTCGATCACCGTCGGCGTCGTACCCGCCACGACATCCACCTGCTGCGCCGCCGGCGTCGAGAAGCCCTTCACCGCGCCGAACTTCACCGTCTGCGCGCCGCTCACCAGCACCGAACTGCCACCCGGATACTTCACCGTCTCGCTTCCAAGCGAGAACGTACCGTCCGTCGTGCCGAACGTGTTGACCGTGAGCGTGCCAAGGGGCGCCCCGTCAACTGAATACGCCTTCGCATGCACCTTGTAGGCCGGGTAGTCAAGTCCCTGTCCCTCGGCAACCGAGAGCCGGATGTAGTAGGTTGCATTCGCCGTTGCCGCGAAGGAAAGCGCCTCACCCGCTCCCGCATTCACATCGCCCACTGTCGTCACGGCACGTTCAGAGGAACCGCTCAATGTAAAGACTTCCGCCTTCAGGGAGTTGAACGCCGTCGTCGGGTCCTGCAACGAAACACGCAACGAATAGACGAGTCCCTTACGCCCTGCAATCCGGAATACATCCGCCCAGTCCGTCCGATTCAGTTGATGCCAGCCGTTCCCCTCGACATCCAACGTCTCAGGCGCATCTGTCGCTTCACCTGGCACCGGCGCCAAGGCCGTCGCCCGAGCGGGTTCATCGTCGGCCGCATCCCATGTATCTGGCGATCCTTGCATCGCTTCGACACGGGAAAGCTTGATCTGCGCCATCGTGTCACTCGGTTCTTCGTACAATTCATCTTCCAGGAACTGGCACACGCCGACATAGTAGGTTCCATCGTCCGGCACGGTAAAAGCGCCGCGGACATTGAAGGTCTGGCCGTCTCCGGTGTTCTCGACAAGCACATTCCCCTTCGCATCGTAAAGGCGCATCAGCAGATTTGTCGCCGCCCCCATTGTTTCCGCCAGCAGACGATCGCCCTCCGTTGCCGTGAAACGGAAGAGCGTACCATCGATGATCGCATCATAGACACCGTTCGTCGTATTGTCAAGAACACTCAGCGCACCGGCCGTGAACGCCTGCGCCGGACCATCAACCAAAAGGTCTGTCGCAGAATGTTCATCCATCGACCGCGCAGCAAGAAGCCGGCATGACAGTTCGAACGATCCCCCTTCTCCTGTCTCACCTTCAGCCGCATCAGGATCGTCACCGCTCACGACAAGCGAGAAGTAACCTGTTTCCTGCGGCACCACATAGATACCCGAATTCACTTCATCCGCATAGTAGGCAGGATCATCATAGACGAGACATGTCGGCGCGTCCTTCGTCTCATCCGACGGATCCTCCCCGTCGATGACCATATCCAGCACGTTATTCGTCGTCCCTCCGCCTGTCGCGAAATGGTACATGCGCCCTGCAAGAAGCCGCACACGCGTGTAGTATTCATTGTTCGTCTGCAGCTTCCGCTTGACCGTCGACCCCGCGAGCGACGGTGAAAGCGTGAGAGGATTTTCCTCACGGCCTTGCGGAATCACCACCCCTTGCTGGAAGTGCACCGTCAACGAATCGCCGACATCGCCGCTGACTTCGATATAGTAAGTCCATTCCTTCGGGTCGCTTTCGGCAGGATCGTCTTCATCAATGTACCACTCGTCTGCATAGAGAATGAGGCGCTGCTCGAATCCCGGTTCTTCCATCTCCTCGAAATCCGCCGACGGTTCGGAGGCATCGCTGTCCTCATCCACTTCGGCCGCGTAGGTCGTCACCGACATCGTCTCGTTCGTACCAATGCCCTCGGTCCACACCGTGTAGGAATAGCCGCGTTGAAGCTTGGCCTTGAAGAAATAAACGCCCTGCGTCTCGTCATAACGGTCCGCTTTCTCTTCGACATCCAAGTCGTAGAACGGAACAAGCGTCACGGTACGAACGGCACCTGCGGACGTGATCTTGACCGATTCCGCATGTTCTTCACAATTCGCCTGCTCGGCGAAAACGCCCCCCACGCAAGTCACCACACCAATCAAGAACGCACACAGTTTCTTCATAGCACAAACCTCCACTCCATTCTTTTAGGGGGCGATCCCCCAGTCGTCCGCCCACCAGTCAATCGCACCCTGATCGACACCCAGCAGATTGAACGGCGCCGAGAAGGTCCACTTCCGCGTCTTCTTCGTGCCATTGGGCGCAATGTCGGTCAACGTCGTCGCCTGCGTGAAGAATCCCGGTGCCACCACCTCTTCCGCGAGCGGAGAGGACGCATCGCGCGCCAAAACCGCCACGCCGTTGAACTTGATGCCCTTGATCTGCTTCTGCGTCGAACCGTCCGCACTGACAGACCACACCATGAACGAACCGCTTAAAAGACCTGTCGCACGCGCGAACTTCACCGTCACGCCACTCGGATTCACACTCGGCCCAAGATCGAAGAGCTTACCCGCCTTGACCAGCGCCTGCTTCTCGACTGTGATGTTATTGCCGGCGACATCGACCTCCTGGCCATTCGGGCCGACATCCACCACCAGCATATTGCCCGTCGCAACAAATTCGGACGGATACTCCGTGACATCGGCTGTACCAATCTCAAACGCCCGGCTCAGATAGTAGGTCTGCAAGTTGACCACGCGATCATACCAGCCACCCACCGGGGCCAACGCAATCTGATACCCCGCCGCATTGTCATAGGCGAGCGCCTTGTCATCATTGTTCCACATGAGCGCACCGGCCGGATCCACGACAATCGTTCCGTCCGCACGTGCGTACAAACGCAACAGACCACCAAAGCAGTACGGAGACTTGGCGAGGAAAAGCGGCACGCGCAACGAAAAACCATTCGCCGAAGCAGCGTCCGCGACAAGGCCGCAAGCCTTTGCCGACAGCGAGATCTTCGTCTTGCCATCCGCCAGCAGACCCGCCACCTTCGTCGTTCCCTTCGCATCGACCGTCAACGTCAGATACCCGTTACCCGCCGGCACACCGTCGTTCACCGTCGAGTTCGGCGCCAACGACACCGTATAGTAGCCGGCAAAATTCGTCACCGCCGTGAGATAATTCTGAATCTTCGCGTTATCACGATAGAGCATGCCCGTGTAGCGGATATTCTTCTGAGCGCCCTTGCCATTCGCATCCGGCACGTTCATCGTGAGCTCAATCTCGGCACCCGCCTTCAACCAATCGTCCTCGGCCGCCGTCGAACCCCTTGCAACCCGCACCACAAGCGTATTCGTGTAGGTCACGCCGGCAATCTTCTGGACGAGCGTCATCGTCTGTACCGCCGTCGCCGTATCGCTCGCCGCCGGATCCCAGCCGGTCGCCGCGAACGCATACGTCTTTCCGGCGATCAACACCTTGGCCGTGAGCTTGGCCGGTTCCTTCGCCGCCGCCGTCAAGGTGACGGACGCCAAACGCGTCTGCCCGTTCGTCAACGCCGCGCCGTCTTCGGTCAACACCCCGTAGAACGTACCCGACTCCAATGGCACGTCTTCGGTCTTCGTCGTCGCCGGCTTCACCGCATATTTCTTGTACGCATCCGCCACCGTGGCCCCCGCCTTCGCCGTTTCCTTCAGCGTAATCGTGCAGGTATCACCGCCGACAATCGTACCCGGATATTCCGTACTCGTGCGCTCGCTCGCATCGAGTTCCTTGAGCTGCACCGCAAAGGTCTTGTCAGCCCCCTCATAGGTCGGAATCAAATCGGGAATCAGCTTCACTGTAATCGTCTTCGGCTTGTTGTCGCCGTCCGCCCACTCGAGGATGCCGTTCTGCGCCACGTAGTCGACCCCTGGTTGCGCCGTGCCGGCAACTGTGCCGTACTTGATGCGCACCCGACCGTCCTTCGCCGTGCGGTTGACCGTCACGACGGCACTCGCCGCATCTTCCTTCACACTCAGCGCCGTCTTCGCCAGCTTGAGCGAACCCACATTGGCGAAGAATCCCGCAAGCGTGTAGGAACCATCCTGCGGCGTCGCATTTGCATGCGTGACCTTCAGGTAGTACTTCGCCTTCGACGTCGGCAGCAGAAGCTTCTCGACGGACGTCACCTTGTCGGCCAACTTGCCCTTTTCTTCGTTCGAAATCGTGAACACGGCATCGCCTGTCATATTCTTGAGCGCAATGTCGAAGAACTGTCCGTCCTTGCCGGTGATCACGAAGTTGTCTTCCGAATCGACCTTCCAGAACGTCCGCGGCAGCGTCGTCTCCGTGTTCTTGAGCGCCCACGGCGTCGCACCCTTGTACGTGTCGTCCTTCGGATCGAACGTGTCCGAATAGTAACGGTCCAGAACCGTCGGCGTCTTACCGCTCTTCACCACCACCGACTCATTCGCCGGCGCGGAAAAACCCTTCACCGCGCCGTACTTGACCGTGTGCGAGGTCCCCGTCACCAGTACGGACGACCCGCCCTTATACTTGATCGTCTCCTTGTCAAGCGTGAACGTGCCGGTTGTCACACCGAACGTGTTGACCGTCAAACTGCCCAATGCCTCGCCATTCGCAGAGACCGCTTTCGCATGGAGCTTGTACTTGGGATAGTCGAGTCCACGACCACCTGCCACGGAGAGCCGCACATAGTACGTGCCGCTCACCGTCGCCGTGAACGTCAGCGGCGTTTCGGAACCGGCGTTGATGTCGCCGACCGTCACCTCGTGCAGTTCCTTTGAACCGCTCAGAATGTAGACTTCCGCCGCGAGCGAATTGAACGCCGTTGCGGGAGATTCCAAGGACGCCCGCAGCGAATAGGTCAGTCCCTTGCGCGCGCCGATCATGAACACGTCGTACCAGTCGTGACGGTTCAGCTCGTGCCATGCGGTTCCCTTTGGATCCGCCTGCTCGGGCGTCTCCTTCTCAGACGCCGGCACCACAATCAACCCCGTCGCACCTTCAGCCGTGTCGTCCTTCGGATCATACGCATCGGGTTGTCCGACCACGGTGCTCGCGTCCGAGAGCCTCACCGTCGCCGTCGTATAGGCGGGTTCTTCCGAAAAGTCGTCCGCAATGTCCTGACAGGCACCCACATAGTACTCGCCGTCCGAAGGAATCTCAAAACCCGCACGCGCGTTCAGCGTCAATCCGTCGCCGACATTCCAGTTCAGCATCTTGCCCTTCGCATCATAGACCGCAATGAACATGTTCGTCTGCGCGTTGAGCGTTTCCGCGATCCAGCGGGAACCCTTCTTGGCCGTGAAACGGAAAAGCGATTCGTCCACGATCTTGTCGTAGTAGCCCGCTTCCATGTTCGCTTTTGCATTCATGTGTCCCGCGACAAATTCAGACGTGTAGTTGTTCGCCTCGTTCAACTCCTTCGTCACATGCTCGGACGGCTTCTTCTGCAGATACGTACGGTACGACATCGTAAACGGCGCCCCGTCGGCATCGTCACCTTCCGCCGTCACGATGATGTTGTACCAACCCGAAACGGTCGGCACCACGTAAATGCCCGTGTTGAATTCGTCGTTGTCATAGGCGGGATCAGGATAGATCTCAAAATCGCGCGTGTCTTCAGTCTCGCTCTCCACATCCGAATCCTTGTCCTGCGTATCGACATCGACGCCGAGCAGGCTGTTCTTCGTGCCGCCCGAGGTGGCAAACCAATAGAGCTGTCCAGCCTTAAAACTGACGCGATAGTAGAACGTCGAATCAAGCTGTAGGTACGAGGACGATTTCTTCACCGTCGTTGTCGGCGAAATCGACAGCGGATTGTCCTCGCGGCCCGCCGGAATGATGACACCCGTCGCAAAGTGGATCGTAACCTCCTGACCGACCTCGCCCTCCAATTCGATGTAGTAGGTCCATTCCTTTGGATCGTTCTCCTCCTTCTCCTCCGGATCGACATACCAGTCGTCGGCATACAGCACGAGACGCGTATTACCACCTGGTTCGTCTACTTCGGTGAAATCGGCAGAAGGACCATCCTCGTCCTCATCGTCCGAATCTTTCGCATACGTCGTCACGGAAACTTCCTCATTCGTCGAAAGTCCCGTGGTCCAGACCGTATAGCCCGTACTGCGTTTCAGCTTGGCCTTGAAATAGTAGACGCCCCGGCTCGAATCCGACGTCTTTTCCTCTGCATCATAGGCCGCAACAAGCTTGACCGTCCGTTCCGCACCGCCAAACGAAACCGACTCCGCATGTTCCTCGCAATTCCCCGAGGAACCACCGAACACAGGCAAAAGCCCCAACGTCAGCAAAACAGCCGCTATCAACTTCTTGATCATCCTCTTAAACCTCTCTTGTTCTGAAAAAAAGACAGTCACAATATATTATATGCGAAGTAGGTAGGTAATTTACAGCAAAAAATCTGACAAATTTTATGTAAAATGTGCAGGTGCTTTGACGGCACCTGCACATCTTTTCGCAGAAACTTCCAGACGTCTGTTTACTGCGCTTCGATCGTGATGTTGCCGCCCTTCTTGAGCGTGAGCGACTTCGTGCCGAATGTCTGCTTCTGCGAGTAGTAGTAGCTACCGCCCGCAAACGGCTGGAGCGTGATCGTCTCCGATCCGTCACCGCAGATCGTGCAGCCGGCTTCCCCGTCGTCCACAAAGTTACCCAGCAGCAGCACGCCACCGAACTTGCAGCTGACGCCATCTGACGACTTGAACGTACCGGTAATCACACCCGTCTTGTCATTGAGCTTGAGCGTCACCTTGTTCGGATTCGACGCCGTCGTCGTATTGACGAGCGCGATCGATGCCGGCTTGATCGTGACATCATTCATCTTCACACCGTCGACCATGAACGGACGCACGCGCGTCATGCCCATGTCGCCGTCCCAGCAGCAGGCGAAGAGGCTATCCTTGTTGCTGTCATAATAGGCCCCCGTCAGACCGAACGTAATCGTGTAATTGGCATCCGGCGCCGTCTTCTCCGTATGCGTCCATTCCGGAATCGCCTCTTCGCAGACGTCGACGCAATGACGCTTCGACTCCTGGCCGAACGCCTTCGCAGCGATGACCGCCACGCCCGAGAAGACGTCCGTCGTCGACTTCTTGACGAAGAACGGCATTCCTGCCACGGCGTCCATTGCGGTCAACACGCCCTTGCCGCTCACCGCCGTACCATTCGGCAACAGACCAGCCCATGTCATCGTGCCCGTCTTCGCCGCACTTGCGTCCATCTTGAGCGTGAGGTAGGCCGCACCCTTCGGCGCCACGCCTTCCGTCTTCTCGTCAGCCGTCGCCTGCGGCAACAGCACCGTGTAGTAGCCCACCCAGTCAGTCGCCTGATTGGTCTTGTCCCACACCTTGCCATCGGTCCCGCCTTCGCCGACGATCTCCTCGTCCTTGACCAACATGTAGCTGATGGACTTGTCCGCCTCAGCCTGAACCGTCAACTTCCAGCCGCCCTTGGCGACGAGTTCCGCCGTCAACATGCCCGACGCTTCGTCAAACGCGCTCCAGCTCTTCGTGGAGAGCGAGATGTTGCCCTCCGCACACACGAACTTCGCACTGACCTTGCCCGTGGACGGAACCGTGAGCGTCAACGTGCCCTTCAGACGCTTCGCGGCCTCATTGATCACCATGAGGTCCTTGAAGGAGCGCGCCTTGCCCGCCACCGCCGGATTCGCCGCCGGCGTTTCTTCCGTGCCCTTCGTCGGATCCGTCACCGTGAAGGCAATGCGCTGCGCCAGACCGGCATTCGCACCATCCTTGACCTGATAGACAACCTCGAAGCTCCCCGCCTTGGTCGGGATGCCCGAGACCGCCATACCCTGAGCCGCCGCATCGTATGTGACCTTGAGACCCGTCGGCAACTTGCCCGAAATCGCCTTGAACGTCGGCTTCTTCGCCGTCGGCGCGGACGCCAGTTCGTAGACGTTCGAGAACGCCACGTAGCACGCCAGCTTCTCCACCGCATTCGGGTTCTTGAACTCGATCGCATCCGCTGCGACCGCCGTCACCGCCAGCTTCGTGTTCGCACCCAGCGTCGCACCACCCTGCGGCGCCGAAAGCGTTACCGTCGCGGACTCGCCCTTCTTGAGCCCCGTGAGCGTCACCGGCACCGTCTCGAACGTGTGGTTCGCCCACTCGACCGTCGTCGACGAAAGCGTGCCCTTCGTGGTCTTGAGCGTCGCCGAAACAACACCGTCCGAGGCCTCCGTACGGCTCACGTTGATCGTCAGCGGCACCCCCTCCTTCACGAGGGTTGCCCCGCCTTCGACGAGGCCGATCACACCCGGCAGGGCCTTGTCCACTTCAGCGACCGCGAGCGTGAAGCTCGCCGTTCCCAGCTTGGACTCCGTCTCTTCGTCCAACACCGCCTTGAGCACGATCGCGCCATCGCCGTCGTAGCGCGCGCCCGGATAGAGCAACTTCACCGTCACGGTCTTTTCACTCGCATCGCCGTCTTCCCACGTCACCGTCGTCGGTTCGAAGGCCTCAAAACGATTCGCTCCGTCGGAGTCCTTGAACTGCGTGGCTTCTTCATCCAGCGACACCGTCACCGTCGCCGCACCCGACTTGCCATCGACACGCTGCAGGGTGACCGTCACCGTCCCGTCGCTTTCCTTGGCCGACACGGATTCCACCGCAAAACCGACCGTACCCGGCAGCCACTTCTGATACGTCACCGCACCGCCGTTGCCGTACACGCTCGTCACTTCGCAGTTGCCATCGACCGTCGCCGTGAAGAACTGGTTGAACTCATCTGCGGGATCCTTTGCCTCCAGACCTTCGCACTTCGTCGGGTCAATGCCCTGGATGCGATACAGCGTCCCCTTTTCGACACGAATCGTCAACTTATCGGAAGTCGACGGCGCGTTCGCCGTTGCCGCACCTTCCTGCGGCACGAGAACCGTCACGCCCGCCAAAGAATACGGCACGAAGGTCGTCTCCGCCGCATTGTAGGCGAACACGCCCTTGCTCGCATCCGCCACGGCCACCTGCACATAATAAGTGCCTTTCTCGGCGAATTCGTTCTCCAGCGTCACGCCGGCCGAGAGCTTACCCGTCACCGCCGTACCGATCGTCTCCAGACCCTCAGTACCGACTTTGACGAACGACACCGTCACCTCGGCGTCCGATTCGCCCGTTACCTTCACGCTCTGCAAAACACCGCCATCCACGCCGTCGAGCTTGAACGTATCCACGCCATCTGCGCAGGACAGTTCACTCGTCGCCGAGCCGCCGTTCGCCTTCAGCACGATCGACGCCTCCGACGGATAGTTGTTCTCGATTTCGGACGCGTCCGCACGCGCCTCGTCCTTACCCGCCAACGCGAGCATTTCATCGAAACGCTTGATGATGTTGTCGAAGTTCGCCTTGTCCGCCGTCAGCGGGCTCACGGACGCAAAACGCGTGAACCGCGCCGCCACCGTGCCGTCCTTGCGCAGCAAGACGAAAATCGGCACGCCCGGACGGAACGCGTTCTTGTCTTCGGGACGATGCACGCCGCCTTCTGCCGTGTTCTTCTGCGCGAGATCCTTGAAAATCGCGAGCTGCGCCGCCGCATCCGCATCGGACACGCCCTTACGCGAAAGATACGCCAGACCGCTGCGCTGCGTCGCCTTTGTCAGTTCCTGCGGCGCACCGCCCTTGCTCACATCGTACATGCCATAAGCCGTCGACTCATACGCGAGCGTCGATTCGAACGGCGTACGCGACAACAGACACGGCGTCGTCACGCCATCCGCCGTAAAGTTCGGAATGTCAGCCGCCACAAGCGCAACCTTGTTGGCCGCCGCCCACGCCTGGAACTTGGTCGTCTCGCCGTCCTCGATGTTGAGGAAGTTACGTTCCGTGTTCGCGCAGTCATGGCACCAGAGCGCCCCCATCAGCGCCACCAGCGTATAGCCGTCTTCCGCCGCCGCCAGCGCTTTCGCCTGCGCAAGGTCCATCGTCCACTCGCCGAACGCGAGCGTCTCCTTTTCACCCACCCAGTACGGATTCGTCACCGAATTCGCCTGCGCCGGCACGCACAAAACCGAGGTCGTGGAGATCGCCTCATTCTCGTCGTTCATCGCCTTCAGCGTGATGGACTTGCCTTCAACGTAGAGCTTCGTGTCGACGTCCTTGATCTCAACCACCTTGTTCGTTTCGCCTGCCGCCCAGGAAATGCTGATCGTCTGCTGCGAAACCGCCTGCAACGTCGCCGCCTGAACCGTCGCCGCATTCGGCACCGCCACGATCTTCTGCGTCACCGCATCCGTCGCCTCACGCGTCATCGGCACGTAGAGCGTCTTCGTGCTCGGCTCAACCTGCAACGTCGCTTCAACGGCGCAGTTCGTTGCCGCCGGCACATCGAAGGTACCACCCAGGAACGACGGTTTCGGCTCATACGCGCCAAAGCCGCTCGTATTCTGAATGTAGTCAATGACATTCTGCCCGCAGCGATTGAAGTTACGCACCTTCGTACCGTCAGGATATGTCCACGGTGCGATCCCCTGCTGCTTGTCCAGCGTGTCGCCCGTCACCGCGTAGTCGATGACTTTCGTCTTGCCATTGTTCGTGTACCAGTAGAAACGCACAAACGGATAATCGCTCAGCGCCCCCGGCAAACCCTTGCGTCCGCACCAACTCCAGGACGCACCCGACTGGCGGGCGCCTTTGGGGTCGTACGAGCAGGTGAAGCACAAAATATAGCCGCAGTTCTTCGCCCATTCCTGAAAGACGTCCGACGAAAGACCGCGTTCAAGCGTGTGGCAGTGCGCGCACCCTTCGAAACTCCAGATGGCGATCATCGGGATGCCTTCCTTCTCGGCCTTCGCCCGACAGGCGTCCAGATCGCCATTCCACTCGCCCACCTTCACCGGCGAACCCAGCGGGGCCCGAATCGTCGTGATGAACTCGGTCAGTTCCTTATCTACGGCTGCTTGCGCCGTCACCGGGCTCAAACCGACCGAAAAGACCAGGGCGACCGCACCTAGTCCTTTCCAAATCTTCGACCAACTTACGACCTTCATTTTATCCTCCTTTTACTTGGAAACAGATTTCTTCGGCGCGGTCTTTTCAGCCGCCTTCTTTTCGGCCGCCGCCTTGCGTGCAGCCGCCTTCTCGGCGACCTCGCGTTCGTAGATCTCGCGCTTCGTCTCGACATGCTCGAACAAGTTCGTACCGCACGGCCACTCGATGACCGCCTTCGCCATAATCGCATCGCCGATCTTCTTCTGCACTTCACGGCTCCGCGCCTTGTACAGCTCGTCCACGATTTCCGCGCGCGTCATCGGCTCGTATCCCTCCCACAGTTTCCGGCAAATCCGAACGACCGTCCAGTTCTCCTCCGGCGGATCCTGCTCCTTGTCATCCGGATCGTTGTCCGCCTCCTCCCGCTCGTATGCCGTCACCTTGCAGATGCCAAAACCGTCCTCGAGTTCGAGGATGCCCGACACCATACCCGGCTTCTTCGCCGTCTTGAGCCACTCAGTCAGCGCCACGTGGTCTTCCGCAACGTCGTCCTGATCGAGTTCAGCCCATTCCGTCGCTTCCTGCGGCACGATCGAATATTTCTTCGCCACTTCGACAAAATCCGTCCCCGCCTTGATTTCCGCGAGCGCTTTCTCGAGCAACGCCCGCTCCAGCTTATTCGACGCAGCTGCCGTCGACTGGCTCTGAACCCAGCGGTTCGAAACTTCCATCACGTCGGCATCCGTGATGTTCATCCGATGCTCGGTGTCAAAATGCTCGCGCATCGTCAATTCAACGGCATCGCCCTTCAGCCACGCCTTCAGCAGCTCGCCTTCCTCGCCGCCGAACTCCGCCGCGACCTTGTCGACCGTCGAACGCTTGCGGTCCATCGCCTTCAAAAAGAGATCTTCCGCCTTCTTCGTATTGGCCTCGTTCGCCTCGATCTTGTTCGCACGCGCAAACTGGGCGAGCAATGCCCGACGCTTGAGTTCACCGACAATGAACGGGCGCCGCAACAACACCGCACGTTCGGCCTTCGCATTCGGACCCTTCAGCGAATCCTTCGAAGCCATACGCGCCATATAATCGTAAAGGGTCGAAGCGACAACAAAATCGTGCTTCTTGAACGTTTCACCATTCACACGCAGAAACACGGTTTCGTCCTTCAATTCGGACATCTTCTTTTCACCCGTCGCACTCTTCTCTGTGCACCCGGCCAGCAAAAGGGCCATCGCCATCAGCCCGACGCCCATCATCGATCTCTTCATTTTTCTTCTCCCCTTCTGAATCAAAAATTGGTGAGGCGGTTTTCACCACCCCACCAACTTTGAATTACTCAAGTCAAATCGACTCAGAGTTATTCAGCAGCAGCGCTGGAGTACGTCGCGTAGGACGGAACCTTCGGCAGCTTGCCCGAAGCCATCTTCTTGGCGGCGGACTTGCTGTACTTCATGCTCCACTTACCGAACGCAACCGTGCTCGGATACTCTTCGCACTTGAGCGTGAGCGTCGAGCAGTCATACACATCGCTCTGCGCGCAGACGTCGCTGGAGATGTACCAGGAAGCCGCCGGCTTGCCAACGAAGTTACCCGAGATCTTCTTGTAGATCGGGGCCTTGTACTTGCCGAGACCAGCGAAGATCAGGCCATCCGCGAGATCCCACTCCGTGCCTTCCGTGAACACGAACTTGCTCTTGAACGTGCCATAGGCTTCAGCCTTGTTCGGCTTCTTGCCGATCACGTGAGGGAATTCGCCGCCGTCGAAGTCGAGCTCGGCATCCGGGGTGAGGTCAGCCTTGAACGGCTTCGTCGCCCAGAACGCATAGGACTCGGCATCAGCCGAACCGCCGTTGATGGCGTCGCACTCGGTCTTGCAGAGAGCGATCCAGCCCTTGATCTTGAGCTTGGCCGGCACACGAGCGTAGCAGCCCGCGATGTCGTCACCGCAGGTCACCGGCGTGGCCTTGCCCGGGAGGGCCTTGGTCGTCTTGCCGCAGAACGTCATCTTGTAAACCTGACGCTGGACCTTCGCCGCCTTCTGGACGATGACAACCACGGGTTCGGCATCGCCGCAGAGAGCGAACGCACCCATCGAGAGAACCGCCGCAGCGGCCGTAAGCATGAGCTTCTTCATTTTTTGTTTCTTTCTGTTTTGTTTTTAACCTTGCTAGCGATCACACGACCACTAGACCTTCTTCCACTCGTTCCTTCGGACTTTGTTTGTCCAGCCGGTTCCTAGGCACGTCTGAACGTACGAAGGCCCTTGCGGTCGAAAGCGCACATATTGTAGCACAACACAGAGCGGGGCGCAAGGGGGTTTTAAAAAAAAATTAAAAAAAATTCTATACGCCTTGTCATCGTGTCAATCGCGCGCATAGTAAGGTCCAAATCATCCAATTCTTTCGGCTGCAGCCGCCATTTCGCGACCTATCGTCGCAATGCGCTTTTCGATCCGCGTCTTGATCTGGCTCACCGTGTTGCGTACGAGGTGGAATTTTTCCACCGTTTCGTCTAATGAATGTTTCTCTTGCACGTAAAATCGGTAGACGTTCCGGTCGCGTTCGCTCAATGCCGTCTTCGTCAGCACGTGGTCGACCGCCGCCGCGAGAATCGCCCGCTGCCAGTCGGCATCGACCTCGGTCGACGAACTCGGCGCGGGGATCGCCTCCGCCAGCGCCTCGTCGAGCGGCACGTGCGAATCGCTCTTGCGCACTTCGTCCTTCCGATGCTGCATGTGCACTTCATTGTAGATCATCGTCGCGAGATAGGAGTGGAAGCTCCCCTTCGCCGGATCGTACTGGCCCGTGCGCAGCACCTCCACGAGCTTGCCCAGCACCGTCATCACGATGTCGTCCGCATTCGCCTCGCCGCCTTTGAACACGGCAAACGCCCGCATCGCCGGCGCATAGAGGTCCCAAAAGCGGTTCCACACAGCCGAATCCTGCCCGCGCGCCAGGTCTTTGATCTTCGCAATCAGCGTAAAGGAGGTTTCAGGGAACGTGCTCATTTCTTCTTTCCTTCCAGGCGGTTCGCCATTTCATTTAGAAACCACGCGACGTGCGGCAGTTCGCCCATGCCCTCATAATCGCTCAGTCCCGAGAAAATCACCTCTTCTTCCGCATCTTCCATCGCCGCCTTCCGTGCCAGCTTGCGAATCTGGTCCACCGCTTCCGCCCGCGAGCACTCGCCCCGTTCGACCGCCTGCAGGATCCCCCGCGTCGCGACCCAGGCGTCGACCTGCGCGAGTTCGAGTTCGCTCCGCTCCGCCGTTTCGCCGTCGATCGTCGGGCCCTGCCCCTCCGTCGGCAACACGCAGAGTTCGTCAAAACTCGGCAGCCGCTCCTCTCGCTCTTTCAGCAGCCGTGTACGGTCCTGCCACAGGCGCGCCGCAAACGCCCCCACGCCCGCCAGCACGAGCAAGGTCGCCAGCAGGGACCCCACGAGCATCTTCTTGGACTTCTTCGCCCGCCGCAGCTTGTCCCGCGCACCTTCGTAGATCTGCTCGCTCTTGTACGCCTCTTCTTCGTGATACGCCCGCTCGAGCTCGCGGAACGACGGACACTCCCGCCCCGCCGGATTCAGATGCAGCAGCTTCGGCAGGATCCGCGTCCACACGGGATTGTACGTCTCGAGGTCGCCCGTCACGTCCGTGCGCGCATCGCACCACACGCCCGTCAGCAGACGGAACACCGTCACGCCCAATGCATACCAGTCGCTTTCCTTCGAAGCCGCCACGCCCATTTCCACTTCGGGCGCCAGGTATCCGACACTGCCCATGATCGTGCGCCGCCCGTTCTGCACCGCCAGCAGCGTCTGTTCGGCCTGCACGCCGAGATTCGCCCGCAGTTCAGGACTGAAGATCTTCGCCACGCCGAAGTCCGACAGCACCACGTGTCCATCCGCGCCCACCAGCACGTTCTGCAGCTTCAGGTCGCGGTGCAGGATCCCTTTCGCATGGATGTATGCCAGCCCTTCGCGCAGGTCTTCATACCACACCGCCACCTGCTCTTCATCCACACCCGCCGTGCTCACATCCGCCAGCGTCTGCGGCACCCCTTCGGGATTGAGCACAAGATCCATCACGAAGTAGGGGCGTTCCTTCTCTTCGCCATAATCGTACACGCGCACGAGCCGCGGATGATGCAGCTTCGCCAGCAGCCGCGCCTCGTCGACGAAACGCGCCCGCGCCGCGGCCGCTTCGCCGCGCGCGTAGGTGAACAGCTTGAGCGCATAGCGCGCCCCCAGTCGACGGTCTTCGACTTCGTACACTTCCGCCATGCCGCCCTTACCGAGAAGCCGCACAATCGTCCAGTTCCCCAGCTGCGTTCCCCGCACCAGCGCCATCGACTGTCCGCCTGACGGCTCTTTCTCTGTCTGCTCAGCATCCATCTCTGCTCTCTCCTTGACAAGGACCTATTCTAACAGATTCCCGCTGATTCGTCTAGCGCGGTGATGCGTTCAAATTCGCGCGCGTTCATTTTCAGCAGGAACGCCTCGCCGCCCGCAACGACTTCGTTCGCAAGGAAGCGCTTCGATTCGAGCAGTTCGTCGATGTGGTCTTCCAGGGTCCCCGCACAGATGAACGTATGCACGAACACGGTCTTCGTCTGCCCGATGCGATACGCCCGGTCGGTCGCCTGGTTCTCCACCGCCGGATTCCACCACCGGTCGAAATGGATGACGTGCGTCGCGCGCGTGAGGTTGAGGCCGAATCCGCCCGCCTTGAGCGAGAGGATGAACGCATTCGGCTCGGCATCGCCGTTGAACGCCGCGATCTCCCCTTCGCGCTGCGCGGGATTGAGCGCGCCATGCAGGAACGGGAAGAGCCGTCCGAACGTCTCCTGCAGATGCGCGCGAATCGCCCGCCCCACTTTCGCGTACTGCGTGAAGATGAGGCACGACTCGCCCTGCGCGAAAATCTCGCCGAGCAATTCGTCGAGCCGCGCGAACTTGCCTTCGCCGTCGCACACGAGCTTGAGTTCGGTCAGCAGCGCCAGCATCCGCCCGCGCGACGGCTCGCCCGACGCCACATCGTTGCGGAACCCCGCCAGCGCCGCTTCGTAGCGCTGCCGCTGCGCGGGCGCGAGCGGACAGTACTCGCGCACGTCCCGTTTCTCGCCGAGTTCCGCCGCCACGCCCTCATCCGTCTTCAGCCGCCGCAGCATGAACGGCTCGAGAACATGCCGCAACCTCGCCGCCGCACCGCCGTGGGCGTTTTCACGAATCGACTTCGTGAACGCCTCTTCAAAGTCTTTCCGCTCGCCGAGGAGGCCCGGGTTGAGCACTTCTTCAATGGACCACAGATCGTTCGCGCTGTTCTCGAACGGCGTGCCCGTGAGCGCGACTTTCATCGGCGCCTCCAGCGCGCGCGCCGCCTTCGCCGCGCGCGTGTCGGGATTCTTCACCACCTGCGCCTCGTCGAGGACGAGCGCCTCGAACGACACCTCCGCCAAAAGGGCGAAGTCGCGCACGAGAAGCGAATAGCCCGTCACCACCACATCCACTCCCTGGCACGCGCGCCGGAACATCCCGCCGATCGCCCGCGTGCCGCCTTGATGCAGCACCACCTTCAAGCCGGGCGCGAACTTCCGGAACTCGCGTACCCAGTTCGTCGTCACGCTCACCGGCGCCACAATGAGAACAGGTCCCTTCCCGCGCCCCTTCCCGCATTTTTCGTTTTCCGTTTTCCACTTTTCATTCAAATGCAGGATCCAGGCGATGGTCTGCACCGTCTTCCCCAAGCCCATGTCGTCCGCGAGGCACGGACCGAACCCCCACCGCGTGAGGAACGCCAGCCACGAGGTGCCCCGCAGCTGGTAGTCGCGCAGCGTCGCCTTCAATCCCTTCGGCGGTGCGAGGATGCGGAACTGGTCTTCGCCGCGCAGTTCGTTGAGCAGCCCGCGCAACCAGCCGTGCGCCTTCACATCGGCGACACGCAGCCGCCCCGCGCGTCCCGTGCCGAGCGCGAACGAAACCGCCTCGCGCATTGTGAGTTTCTTCGCCTGGACGGACTGCAACGCCTTGAGCGCTTCACGCAGGATGCCGCGGTCCACTTCGATCCAGCGATTGCGGAAGAAGACGAGCGGCGAACCCTGATCGAGCAGGAACTGGATTTCCTGTTCGGTCACCTTCTCGCCGTCCACACGAATCGTCAGCTTCGCACCGATCTTGCCGCCCGGCAGAGCCTCCGCCGGGTCGGACTTCTGTTGAGCCGTTTCCAGCGGCGTCAGATCCGCTTCGGCCGTCAGATGCTCGCCCGTCACGCCTTCCGGCATCACCACGGCGAACCCTGCCGCCGCCAACACCTGCGCCCCCACGCGCAGGAACGTCTCGGCGCCGGCACGGTCGAGTTCGGCCCGACCGCCCTGCAGCCCCGCGAGCGGCGGAAAGAGCGCGGCGGCCTGTCCGAGCGAAATGAACCCGAGCCGAGTCGTCGGCGGCGCCGCCAAGGTCACGTACCACGCACCCTCTGCGCGTTTCGGCGGCACCAACGCGAACTGCAGCGCCGCCCGATCGGCGCCGGAGACGACAAGCGGCGCACGCCAGAGCGTAAGATCGCGCATGAACGCGCGCGTCTCTTCTTCGTGGGGCCACACGACTTCGCCCATCTCGCTCCGCAACGCCGCGAGCCACGCATCGTGGACCGTCTCGTGCCGATGCGAATCGTCCTCAAGCGCCGTTCGACGCGCACGCCGAACGAGTCCGTCAAGACAGCGCGCGGCAAAGGCTTCGGGAATCGCCGGTTTCGTCTCGGACGCATCCGGCACAATCGGCACGGCCGTGCGCCACCGCGCGAAAGAACGTCCGCCTTCCTCTTCCAGCGTCGGCAGATAATGTCCCGCCGCCGCCACACGCGCCGCCGCGCGGAAGACCTCCGCGGCCGCCAGCACGTCCGCCCCGAGGAACACGCCCGCCTTGAATCGACGCCCCCGCACGTCGCTCAGAAACATCAAAAGGTTCGGCAAGGACGGCACCAGCCGATCCGCACGCGCCCCGCCTTCTTCAAATCCATTCGAGAACCACACCACCTCGCGCACGGCCGCCTGCAGGTCGTCACCCGACAACGGCACCGCCGGGGCACCCGATTCCTCCGGTGCCTCCGCAAAAAACGCCGCCTGTCCGGCCGCATCGATCTCGAGGTGTATCTCTACCACGTCAACCCTACGCGAAAATCAAGGACGAAAAATCCACCTGCTGAATGAAAAACGGACCGGTCAAACCCGCCGATCCGTTTTCAGAATGGTGAAGGGCCGAGGGGGCTCAACCCTTCACGCGATGTTCAGCTCATTACTTGAGAAGCGCCGCCACGGCCGCACCGATCATCGGGGCGTCATCGGGGCAGACGGTGAGCGCGAAGGCGATGTTGCGCTGGGCGAGCATCGCATCGAGTTCCTTCTGCACGATCTCGGGGAAGGACACGACGCGCGTCTTGTAGTACGTCGAACCGTCGATGCACACGCACACGGGCGCGCTCGGGTCGGTGCCGCCGCCCGTCTTCAGGATGAAGGCGGCCAGATGCACGGCCGTGAGAATCGCCGCACGCTCGAAGACCGGCGTCGCGAGGCGACGGGCCATCGCGCGATCGGCCTCGTCCACGAACACCTTGTCGAGCGGATTCGGCTTGCCGTTGTCGTACTTCGCGCAGAAGTTGTCGAGGTCGTAGCTCTCGAGGGAGCCGAGGCCCTGCACCGCGGCCTTCGCGGCTTCGGAGAAGAAGCCCGCCTTCGCCGCGGCCTTGAACACTTCAAGACCGATCTTGCCGAGATAGGCGCCCGCGATCATCTTCTCGAAACGCTGGCTGCCGCAGTCGGCCGTCTTCTTGTCCATCGCTTCATCGAACGCGCTCTGCGCAATCTTGTTGAAGCCGCCGGACTCCGTGTTGATCGCCATGGCGCCTTCCGGCGGATTGGCGAGCTTCGGGATGTTGTTGTTCTTCTCGATGTAGGCGACGTTCGTGCCCGTGCCGAGAATGAAACCGAGATAGGCGCTGAACTTCTGGCCCGGCTTTTCCGTCGCCTTGCCGGCGAGCAGCGTCGCAACCGTGTCGTTCACGACCTGGATCTTCGAGGGCTTCGGATCCAGACGCTTCGCGAGTTCGGAACCGACCCACTGGCCGACAATCGCCGGCGCCTGGATCTGCTTCGTCCACACGAGCAGCTTCGCATCGCCATCCGCCGAAGCTTCGGCCGCATAGGAGAAGCAGAAGCCGCCCGCCGGGTCCTTCGCGAACGGACGGCAGCGATCGACGTGGCCGGTGAGGACCTTGTAGAAATCCTCTTCGGAGACAAAGCTCTTCGCCCCGGGCATCTCGCCCTTTTCCTTGTTCTCGATCTTGATCTCGCCCGCCGACGGAATCGTCACCGTCGCACCGCGCAGGTTCGTACCACCGGCGTCCAGCACGGTCACCGGCGTATCCTTCTTGATGTCGCCGTAAGGGGAGGTGTAGGTCGGAATCATCTTGAGCGAGGACGGCTCGCCGGCAAGACCCGCTTCCATTTCCTTTTGGAACGCGGCAATGAGACCCGCACGGTCCAGAGATGCCGTCGCGAGGCCATTCGATTCGAGAAACTCTTCAGGTGTCTGCATAGTCTAATCCTTTCTGATGATGAATAATCATACCATAATCAGCGGACCTCGGACAAGTGAAAACTTGGTCACGCGGTCGGCTTCTTCGAGTAGTACTGGTGGGCCTGGATGATGGCGATCAACGCGAAGAGCGCGATCATCATCTCGCCGCCTTCTTCAAAAGCCGTACAGAGAGAGGAGCAGGCGTCGATGACCTTTTCCTTCGGCAGCCCCTTGGCGTGGCGGTACCACGCGGGCAAACGGTCCATCAGCTGCACCATCACGCCGCTTGAACCGAAGCAGCACATCGTCCAGGCGACCGGATGAAGCTTGAAGAAGCCCTTCATCAGCGGCCAGAAGAAATAGGCCAGCGTCGCAAAGAACACGCCGAAGAAAGAGGTAAAGTAGAAGAGCACGAACGCCCGCGCCGCGAACGGTGCGCCGGGATTCGTCAGGAACCGCATCTTGCAGGGCGTCCCCGTGAGCGGCGTGCCGTTGGGCTTCACGAGGCCGTACACGCTGCCATCGGCATTGACGACCTGCGGGAAGAGCGCATGCATCGCCCACAGGTGCAGATCGAGTTCCTTGACCACCGCCATAAACGCGACAATCGACACTGCCGTGCACAAGAGCGTGCGACGCGCGCGCGAGCCCGTGAACGGACACTTCCACCAGACGAGCGGAATGATCGCCACGAAGAACGGGATGGTCGCGAGCTCGAACGGAGAGCGTCCGTCATTGTCGAACGCATGGTGAAGGGCCGTCGGATCCATCACCAGCCAGGTGACGAACAACGCCACGGCGCAGAGGATGAAGACGAACGGTCCGAAGAGGAATGAATGACGAGAATTTGCTATGTCCATGGCGGATATTATATCAATTTTTCGCGCCCAACTCAAACCCAACGGTTACAGATCACTGTTCGTATTCCACCCGATCTCACCTGCTTTGCTTTGATAGGGGAACTTGAAAAAGGAGAATTATTCTTCCGTTCCTTCCCATTTACTTGTAATCCTTCAACGTCTCCTTCACCGGGCCAACGGGTTCTCCCAAGTTCGCCTGAATTGGGCGTCCAGCAATCTTTTGAAATTCATCTTCGACCCATTTGAAGTCTTCGGATTTGAATCCTCCCGAATGCTTATAGAGGCGATAGGTATATTCGATCTGCCTCCTCATGGCTTGAAAATATGGAGAATTACGGTCTTTTTCTTGAGATTCTTTGTATATCATCTCATAATATCGGAAATGCGGCTCAAAGAAATCCTTGACCGACGCCTGACTAGCCATAAGCCCGTTGGAAATCTTATCGACCAAACTTCCAATTCTCGAATATCGTAATGACAATTGACGCGCTATTTCAGATCTTTCCTTAGAATCACATGTGAGTACGTTTCCGATTCTCCCAAAGTCAAAGGACAAGATTTCATCAAGGTATTTGCCGAGCAGCCGACGCCGCTCTCCGGCATCGGGCAACTTGCGAATGCGCTGGTAGATGTCCTCGAGAACCTCGCAATCTTCTCTCCTATTTCCGAAAACCAAATCATTGACCCGAGCAATGTCCTTTTCAAGCTTCAAGACCGCCGTTCCCACTGTTGTTTCCGTAGAGGGGGGCGACCGAACAGCCGCCGTTTCAGTTTTCGAGCATCCAACAAAACATATACACAGTAACAACAAAACAACCGATACAGTTTGGTTCATCAATCCTATCAACATTTCACGACTCCTTCGATTCAGTTCGTACCATTCCCCGTCCCCGACTCGCTATAGACACGAGAATCCCCGTTTAACGTGCGTTCAGCCACATGACCAAGTTTATGGACGCTAAACGTACCTGTATTTGACACTCGAAGGACCTGACGCGCTTCTTCTGCGAAAAAACCAATTGGATCGGCCGTACTCCCCGTCGGCTGGTCGACGTTCCACCCAAACGGAATCCGCCAAACGAGCGAACCACCGCCCGCCCAATCAACCGAAGGATCAAGTGTCGGTACGCCATTCGCCCTCATACGCGGGAAAACCCCCTCCATACCAGCACGATCAAACGTGCCTTGTCCGCCGACAATATTATCTGCGACAACGGTGAGCCACTTGCCAGCGCCTGCCGCACGCGTGTGAGAACGGTGAAGTATACTCGCAAACTGTTCATAGCGGAGCAAATTCAGAAAATAGGTGTCCGGTGTTATTTCATTGTAGCAAGGAACTTCTTCGACTGCGATTCCAAAAAACGAAACGGTCAACGGCTTAACGCGAAATTGCTGAAGAAGACATATCCCGCCTACCTGTCCGTCAAGCACGGGACCGACCTCGTATCGTGGATTGAAGCCCTCGATCCCCGACGGGAACAAGACCTGGACAAGTGGGCGACAAGAAACCCCCATGAATGTCACATTCAAGGAATGATTAACATTTGCAACTCCCCACGTAATTTCCAGTCCATCCAAACCATCCTGCCTCGGTCCAACAACTCCATCCTCACCCGTCAGAGTAGTCTGCCCCAAGAAACAGGAAGGATGGGATTGGAAATACACATGCTCTCCGATTCCATAGGTGTGACGATGCCCAGCTGAGTTCTGCGGAGCAGTACGCTTCGCTGTCAACTCAATACGCATGATAGTCAATTCGGAACGGTCCGAGCAGACCGCGCCCGAAACGGCATCCGTAACCGTGCCCGACACGAACACGTCGCCGACATCCGAACTTTCCTCCATTCCCTCGCAGAGGAAGGAAACAGTCCAGCGCTGAAACGGAACAAGCTCCACGGGCTGCGACGGCAGGAGTATCGGCCCGCAGGCGACTGGAGCGAGCTTTCCTAGGTTCTGCGACGCCAGGTTGAGCGTACCTCCGTTCGGCCCGCCCCAGGCTGAGACGGTGAGACGCGTACGCGACGAACGAAGGGGTTGGGTCACCGAAGTTCCACGTAACTCATCGATACTGTCGACGTACGCATCCTCGAAGATGACTGCGGGCGCGCTGAAGTCGACCGTGATTGACGGCCCGTCCAGAGGTCCCATGCCGGGAGTCTCCGCCGGAGGCGGGTCGTCAAATCCGCAACGGCACACGCCCCCCGTCACCGCGAAGAGCGCGTGTTCAAAATTGTACGCTCCCACGGCGAGGCAGTTCCCGCCACAGGTACAGGACGAAGAGCAGCCGAACGTGACCGTCGTGCCATTCCCAGACACACAACCACACGAGCCGCCCCCCAAGGGTGGATCGGCGTTCTGCAACGTCGCACCGCCATGATTGTGCCCCCACGAGAACGTGCCGCCGGGATCAAACGGTTCCACACCCACCGTATAGCTGCGGCCCGTGCCCGAAATCTCTTCTGTGAACGTGAAGTTGAGCGGCCACCTGACTGTCGCATTCACCCCGTCATTCCATGCCACCTCTGCAAAACCGTTCGTCGGACACGCCACCGTAAACGGCACGTCCGACGTGACCGAATAGG
>JAZUGW010000235.1:0-3779 GCA_045641465.1 Kiritimatiellia bacterium
CTCAACGACACCGACGCCAACAACGGCGTGACGGTGCCGAAGATCCTCGCTTCGGCGGATGCGCCGGATGCGACCGAGTTCTTCATCGGCTGGCCGGACCACATTGGCCACGGTTTCGGCTACTACCCCCATTCCAGCGCGTACCTGCGAGCACTCTGGCAGTGTGACCAGTATATCGGCGCGTGCCTTGACGCGATTGCGTCCCGGCCGACCTTTGCCGAGGAGGACTGGCTCATCGGCATCACCGCCGATCATGGTGGCTATGCGTATACCCATGGCATGTGGGGCGGCCATGCGTCGACCATTCCCCTGTTCGTCACGAGCCGCCATCTGCCTGCCGGGCGCATCCCCGGTACGCCGCGCCACTACGATGTCACGGCAACGGCACTCCGGCACTTCGGCCTCGACCCCGTCGCGGCGCAGCTCGACGGCCGCGCGATCGAGACCGTGGCCGCACCGTCGGCGAAGCGTCCGCTCACGGACGGCCTTGTGGCGTATCTGCAGTTCTCCGACAAGGCGCTTGTCAACGAGGTGAAGGGAGGTCCCCAGCCCAAGGCACTCGGTCCGCGTACGGTTTCGGGCGGACGCGACGGCATGTTCGGCGGCTGCCTGCACTTCGCCGGCCCCGCGTGTCCTCAGGACGGTGTACGGCTTGAAGGCAGCGAGAAGCTCGTGTTCGAAAACGACATCGCCTTCGCCGCGACGGTTTGGGTGCGCCTTCCGCCGACACAGAAGGGTGCCCCTGCGATTTTCGCCAACAAGGACTGGTTGAGCGGGAAGAACCCCGGCATCGTGCTCACGGCCTCGCGCAAGAATGGCGGCGCGAAGGTCCCTGGCGTCTGCTTCAACGCCAAGGTGGCCGACAGTCGCCAGCGCATCGACCTTGGAACCTTCGATGTCGAACCGGGCAAGTGGACCTTTTACGCCGTCACATGCGACCGCGAGGGCACGCTCACGATCTGGCAGGGTTCGCCCGACGGCCGGCTCTACTACATTTGCGACCACGCCGAGAAGCTGGTGCTCAAGGCTTTGCCGTTCCACATCGGGCAGGACGGCAAGGGCAACTGTACATGCTTCCTGAACGGCGCCATCGATGATTTCGCGCTCTGGACGCGCGCCCTGACACCGTGCGAAGTCAAACGAATCTACGAATCCGGCCGTGCAGGCCTCGAACTCGGCGCAATCCTGCGGTAGTTCATTAGCATCCCATAGGCGCAAAATCGCTTAGGCCTAAACGCCTGAATCGGCGTTTAGGCTCAGCGTTTTTGCGTATATGGGATGGTGCTTCCGAGGAGGTTTTCTGAAAAATGTCGACGTGTGCTGAAAATCCTCAGCCTTTGACGTGTTGCCATCCCATCGGAGACATCGTGAAAGGCAGGACCCCCTGCAAATACAGGGCCTTTGGCTTGGGCGCGTCCGATTTCCATCCACCTGCCGTCCCATACATTTCGAGAAGCCGGACGACGTTGCGCCTCACCCAGACGGCCGCGCGCACGACTCCCGCGAGGCGGCTGAAGCTCAGGTTCCACTTCGCGAGGAACTTGAGGAAGCGCACGAGCAGCCCCGTCCATATCTGCCACTTGACCGCGTTCTCGTTGTATCCGACGAAGTCGCGGAGCTGGCACGTCTACTTGAGTTCCTTGAAAAACAGCTCGACCGCCCATCGCGCGCGGTAGAGCTCCGCCACCGTCTTCGCGGACCACTCACGGTTTTTCGTGAAGAAGACCATCTGCCGCATCTGGCCCCGCACCTCGATCATCGCCGTGACGCGCCTGAGCGTCCCGTCGCCCGCCGTGTACTTCCCGACCGTCCCCTTCCGCTAAGGGCGGACGATCTCGTCCTTGAGGATCTGCGTGCTCTTCGACTCTCCGTCGTATTCGACGGGATCCTGGAGCGTCTCCACGACCTCCATCACCAGGTTCGTCTTCTCGCGCACGACGAAGAACACGAGGCGGAGCGCGAGCGCGTTCAGGAAGCCGAAGTCGGTGTACGCCCTGTCCGCGACGAGGATGTCCCCGTCGCCGAGGTTCGCCGTCGCGGCCTCCGCCCGCACGGAGTCATGGTGTCCCGCGTCCTCGACGATCGCGAAGGACGGCAGGAGGTTGCCGAGCATGTAGTTCATGTGGAGCTTCGCGGCAGCCTTCCGGGCGCGGTGCCGCGCCCAGTCGATGCTGTTGAGGACGAGCTGGATCGTGCTCGAATCGAGAAGATGTATGTGGCGCTTCCGGAACCGGGCGAGGACGGACGGGTTCCTGATCCTGACGAATTCCGGGCAGAGGCCGCCGAGATGGTCCTTCATCGCCCAGTACAGCGACTCCATCATCGCCGGATCGCGGCGCTGGTTCGCGTTCGAGAACGTGTTCCTTCTCGGCGGCACCGCGCCGCGCAGCTCCTGCCACTGGGAGGCGTGGACCCTCGCCGCGTCGCAGACCCCGTTGAGGGACTCCGTTTTCGTGAACTGCTGGTAGATGAGCGCGACGGCATGGCTCCACGGCGTGAACACGCGCGAGAGGTCCTTCGTCGCGGCCGCCGCGGCGTGGAAGATGTTCGGCGGAATGAGGTTGACGATCTGCCGCAGGATGGGGTATACTGTCTTCGTTACCTCTGGTGGTTTTTGTTTTTTCATAATCCTGTAGGTTACGGGAAATCACCGCCAGATGCAACGCTAAACTTTAATCCCGTTCGCGAACGCAGTGAGCGAATGGGATGCTAATGGAATAAATTATGTATACTATCTATTCGATGAAAGGGACCGCTTTAGTTTTGTCGTTTTTTACATTGGTGTTGGCAGTAGCGTCGATGCCAACGTCGTTGTCTTTGCCATCCGTTGAATATGCTGACACGGAGGTGACGACGAATGTCGTCATTTCCTCGTGGCAACGTGGGGCGGCGACGTTCGCGTTCTCTTTGTCGTGCCTTGCTACGCCGTCGAACAATGTTGAGGCAACATTCGGTGAAGACGTGAATACGAACGGCGTGCTGGATACTGAGGAGACAGATTTGATCGTGGGATGGAACCGAGGTTCATGGTTTGTCCAGAACGGGACTGACGGCGAGCGGTTCTCGATGGCTTCAAGTTCGATGGAGGATGTGAAGACGCTTGCATGGTCCTATCGGCTCTCTGCCGCTCCGACTCCTGCGCGGTTGTCGGTGATGGTGGACGGGGCGGCGGTGTTTCCCGCGTTGTCGGAGGAATCGCCCGAGTGGTTACACCGACGGGAGTGGAACCTGATACGGCTCACGGGGCGCGGCCTGCACGATTCGGGTGAAGCCTTCACAATCGGGACGCCGTTAGATCCGACTGCAATTCTTTTCCGATGAGGTGGACTATGAATGCAGTTTCAACCATCGGCGTTGTCTCGGTTTTCGGCTTGGTTTTCTTGTGGCTGTTGGCGCTCTGCGCAGAGAAGGGCGTGTGTCCGCTTGGGCGTGTGCGGCAAGGATTCCGCCGGTTGCCAGGGTGGGAGAAAACCCTCATTCTGATTTTTGTGTCCGTGTGGATTGCCTTTGCAGGAACCAAGGACGGCACCAACGGTGTCGGCCAAGTGGAAGGAGAAACCAACGCGGTGACGCAGGTCGAAGGCGGCACAAATGTTCTTGGGGGTGCCGTACAGGGTAGGGCGCGCTCCCCGAGCGCCCCGCAAGGGGCGGCAAACGGGGAATCCAATGGCCAAGCATTGCGGCGCGTTCGGAGAACGCGCCCTACCGGGATGACTCCCATTACAGACGACGACATCGCGCAAATGTGGCGAATTGGTGCGGCGGTTGACGGGAATGCG
>JAZUGW010000236.1:0-9181 GCA_045641465.1 Kiritimatiellia bacterium
ACCAGCCGATAGGATACGTAATCCCCCCAGCACTCAAGTATCCGCTCCAGGTCAACGGCCATCGGGAAGAAGTTGACGAGATCATACGCACCGTCGACCGTCAGGTTGAAGGCATTAGGTTCGACATCCTCCTCGTGCTCCTTGACATAGTTCCCCTTGACGTTTTCATCGTTTGACCAGAAGCGGAATTTCGCACCGTCAAGGTAAGCCAACACATCGGTGTCGTCGATCCGTCCGTCGTTTCCGATGTCCGGCAGAAGCGGCGGATTGATGGAGGTGATCGTCTGCTCGGCACGGTCCTGTACGAAGAACCCGTCGATGACGCCCCAGTAGCGGAACCGCAGTGTCGTCGAACCGCGCCGGGATGACGTGATGTAGATGGGCGTCTTCGGGGAGTCGTATTCCGATGCGCATCCGACCAGCTTTCGCCAGCGCGCAAGCGACAGGTCGATGACGGAGCGCCCTTCTGTATCAAGGATCTTTTCATATTTGTTTCGGGAATAGTCATACACCCAAAGCGCAAACTGCCCTTCAGCATCGAGGAACTCAAGGCGGATGTTCCCGTCCGGCAGACGCACGTTGGTCTCGAGCGTCAGCTGCAAGGCATCATTGAGGTTCGTCACCACCGTCATCGGAACGCCCAGCCCCGAACTGAGCGTGTTGTACATAGAAAGCGGCGTCGCATAGGGTGCCGCCGAAATGGCGACACCGAGAACGGTGTGGTCGTAGGTCCTCACGACTTCGCCGTTTGCCGCGAAGGCGAGGTGCGCATCACCGATAGCCGCGCTCGGATGCGTCCCCGCCACCCACACGCTGCAACTCGAACCCGACCGCGTGAAATTCCGTCCGAACGAGTCGACGACCTTGAGCCGATGCGACTTGTAGGCGAGTCCTACATAGTTCGTACTATGATCGGGGCAGGGGCAGCAGTTCCGATGCTCGTACGGGCAGACGAGATCGCAACGGTCGTAGGCGAGCGGATCGCGAATGTACATGACATCGCCCAGATGCTCAACGGACTCGAAGGCGTTCGTGAAGTCCGTCCAGTGCAACGGTGCACACTGCTCGTAAGGCAGATTGTGGACCGCGCACACTTCGGCGCTGACTTCGCCGACAGTACCGCTCCCCGCGCAACCACAGCCGAGGCCGCAGCGTCCCTGGCAGCCGCAGTCCCAGTCGCCGCCGCAACGGCCCCAGAAGCAGCACCACCACTCCGGCGACTCGAACGCACCGCCGTCGGACGGCGCACCGTCACCGCTTTCCAGCCAAGTTGGATCGTCCGCCGTGTCCTCGTCTCCTGCGTGCGGGTGTGGACAGAAACGCACGGTCTGACGATAGGTCGTCTGTCCAAAGAGGTAGCTCGGATGCGACAGCGTGTAGGTGATGTCACGCGTCTGCCGCAGAGGGAAGCGCCCCGTGATCGCCGCCGATCGTGGCGGGATGTTCTCGATCTCAACCGACTCGGTTCCCTGCCAGGTGCATGTCAGCAAGTCCCCCGTCTCGTCGACGGGAAGCGTGACAACCTTCTTCCGCGCATTGAGGTCGTGGATGCAGGGAATGTCCGCCACGGTGTTTGGAAAGTTGATGTAACCCTCAGTCCCACCCCAGCCGAAATAGGGCAGCGTACCAAAGGCGAAGTCGTCCGATTCGTACGTCGCCGAAAACGACGCGCTGCCGAAGACGTGGACCTGAACGTCCTGCCCCCGGACAACCTGAACGAGGAAACCCGCTCCGTCCGACGCGGTGGGGTCCGCACCGAGAAGCCTCGGCGCAGCGGACGCCACCGAAGCGGCGATGAGCGGCACCACGACATCCCCTACGACGACACGTCCCGCCCCCGCACCCTGCGCCGAGACGCGGAGGAGCGCACGGGAATCCGTCGCCACCGGATAGGCGAACGGCGCATTCGTGGTGCCCGTATAGAACACGTGTTCAAGTACCGTGTTCGTCGATCCTGGGGGAATCTCGAACGGGTCGAGATCGCCGAGTACGACGGCCACGCCGTCAGGAACGTCGACACGCCGCGAATTGGCGTCAAGCGGATCCGAACACCACACGAACAGCTCATCATAATCGGAAAGCCCGTCGCGGTCCGTATCACAGCGAGAGGGATCTGTCCCGTAGACGAGCAGCTCGTCGGCCGTCGACACGCCGTCGCCGTCGCGGTCGGGATTCGCGCGGTCGTCCTCTGTCAACCGCGCAAAGACCACCGAGGTGAGGCTTCGGTCGAGGGGAATGTCGAGCCGGCATCCGTTCGCTGCAACCGCCGAGACGACGTTCGTCAACGCATCGTCAGAGGCGAGACGCGAAAGGTCGTAGCGAAAGGTCGCCGTTCCGTCGGGGTCAAGCTGCAACTGGAAACTGACAGGATTCGCCTCGTCGCGACCGAGCAACACGTTCTGCCAAGTGAGGACGAAAGCACCGTCGGCACGCACATCGGACCAGACGCGACTGGGGCGGTTGGCTTCGGCGAGTTGCGGCCAGTTCGCCGACGGCACAACGCCGAGTTCTCCCCGAAAGGGCGCGAAGAAAGTCCCCGTGTCACCTGGGGCGGGATACACGACGCCCTCCGCACAGACTGTCAGACGGCGGACGACGTTCGTCCCCCACGGAAAGCCTACCGTGCCAAGGTCCCGAAGCAGATGGTCGGTCGCCGCGCCGTGGTCCATCCATTCGACCGCGACAGATGCCGACGCAGACGGCGAAAAATCGTGCGTCTCGCACCGGCCCACGTGGACCGGGACCAGCCCGAGACCATAGGCCGCCTCGGAAATCGTCGTCGGCACAATCACGGGCGGCGAAGACGGTACCGAACGCGGGCGCACGGCTCCGACGAGCCGACTCGGCGGTTCGTTCGTCGACGTACCGCCGCCGTCATCCCCACCACCGTCGTCATGTTTGGCTCCGGCGAAATGCGCGAGAACAGCGAGCGCCGCCAAGAGTACGACACGGCGGGCGGGAGAACAGGCCCTCCAAAGTCTCGAAACGGCACGAAACGGATGAACACCGGAGGAGGACAGCGCCACAAAACCTGAGGCAAGGACTAGTCCAAATACAAGGATGATTCCAAGGATTCCCAACATGGCGTCACCTCAGGAAAATGTGAAGGGCCCGATAGTCGACCTGAACCTCGAAAAGTGCGCCGGAATCGTCAAGCCCGCGCGCCGTCAGTCGCATGAGGTTCCAGGTAGGATCGTAAACCCAGTCTGGCACATTCTCCCACGTGCCATCGAATAACACCCCCCAGTCGTCCGAAAGTCGCCACTGCGGCGGCGTTCCCTGCGCAGCAAAGTGGGTCTTCCACGAAAGCAGCCGCACGAGATAGTTGGTATGCGCTGCCGGCTGGCAGAACACCTCGCCCGTCGTACGTCGTTCGATGTAATAGTTGCCACGCCGCCACCCCACGAAAACACCCGTCTCGGCAAATGACAACTTTCCGTCTCCGTCCGCATCCCGCCCAAGCGCAACCTCGACGTTGTTCGACGGCGTGCCGACAAACGCGAGATCGAAATTGAAGTCCTTCACATCCTGCCGCACCCGGTTGAACGGCCAGTCCAAGGTCACTTCCGTATCGAGCCGATCAGCCGACGGCAACGGCGGCAACTCAACCGTACCCGCCCACGCACCGATTGCCAAACAGGCGACTATTCCAAACAACAAAACTCTACTCATCATTCTGCGACCCTACATTAAATCAATACGGAATGATGCCTTTCCAATAACGCCAGTATTTCTAGAAAACTCCGTTTCTGTTCGGATTCCGAAATACGTTCCACCCTCTTGCGAAGTCGTTCCAATGCCTCGACGATCTGAACATCTGTTGCATCCTGGTGGAATATCTTAAAGAACTCCAACCAATATGATGCGCGAATACCACAAACGGGTTGCAGTTGCATCTTTTCCAGATATTCATCCATGATGCCAGAACGCGCAAGACGACCGAAGTTCTTTCCCTTGTCGGCGACAGGTTGATCATTGGTCGCATCCGCCTTGCGAGGATACGGCGCCGCATCTTTGGGTTCATTGATGTCTGAATCGCCTCCATCCCCTCGCATTGTCTTCCAATGCCAATTACGATATTCAGCCGCATATCGAGCCGAAACGATGTAGGGGGAATAGATTCGAGGACGCCCGGAAATCACACTGTTCAGCACCCATGGTACAACCATGATCACATCCGCCTCGGCACATGCAGCCCGCGTTTGCTGAAAACGTAGACTTGGTTCGGCTTCTTTTGCCAAGAGATACCATCCCTTGAGTTCTATTCCCATAATCGGCGGAGAACACTCATCTGAAAGATTCTTCAGAACGACATCCGGAAAAGATTGCGGCTGTCGAATGAAATAACATGTTCCATAACGATTCTCTGGATCCCACACGCTCCTGATCGTGTTTAATGTTTCTACAACTTGGTTTTCGATTGTAGCCCCAAGAGCGGAATTGAGCGTAAACACATCCGTAGCATTAACCCCCTCTATGAAAGTGTCACTGTGGAAATGAGCCGGCAAAGCCCGTAAAGCATCAATGACACCACGCCACAATTTCTTATGCGGCCACTTGTCCGAAGGTTCAACTGGCTTCCCTGGGAATACAGCACTGTCATTGTCTTTTTTCATGTTCCAACCTCTCTTGAGCAGACTTGAAAAATAGCGGATTAATCTCAGCAGAAAAGGATTGTCGACGCGTTCGATACGCAGCTATCGCCGTCGAGCAGAGTCCCCCAAAAGGTTCCCACACGACATCGCCTTCATCCGATGACGAACGGATGATGCGCTCTAAAAGTTCTAGTGGTTTTTGGTTCATATGCAAACAAGCAGTCCCATTTCTTATTCGCTCCGAACCTCTGACGGCCGGAAGATCCCAAACATTCGACACACCGATCTCACAATGGAATTTCGCACGCATTAAATCCCATTCTTCAGCTGAAAAGGGTGTTCCATCGCTCTTGGAGAAGTAAGGCCTACCAGAAACGTCTCCGTGCAGGTTTGCGTACGCGGCAATTTTGACGAATGCCTCTGACGGAGGAAAATACCAAAGGTGATCTGTCGCAAAATATTTCCGTGTTGCCGCATCCTTCACCCCACAGGCGATATTCGTCAGGCGGAATGGCAGATTCGTCCTCTTCCATTCCTCACGCATCCAATCCTTGAGCGGGAGCGACACTCCCTGCGAAATGAGCGAATTCTTCCTCACATATTGCGCGCACACTTCGGTCACTACGGGATATTTACGAATCGTCTTGGTATTACAATTTCCCGCGACATGCGCCATCCCTTTATTCCAGATATGGCAGTTTCTAAACTCCCACCCATTCGCCTCTATCTCGCGATGACAATTGGCCCATCCTTGCTCCGAATTCCAGAACCAAAGCGTCGCAGAGGGCAGTGAAAGATCATACCATCTACGCAAAAACGGACGATAAAAGTCAGCCAATCCATCCGGCGTCGGAGGATCACCAGGATAACTTTTAAGTCCGTAAGGACCGTCTGAAATTATCACTGTCGGGGGGAGCCATTTCTGGCAGAGCGAATAACTATCACCAAATTCAATCCGTATAAAGTCAGATGCAAACGGCACCACTCCGTTTTCTTCTTTCTGCCGAACAACTGGGATGTTCCAGGAGAATTCAAGCTGCGTGGCAGATTCGCAGACACGCAACTGCTCACTAGGAAGTTTTGCAAGTTCAGCTGGCAGGAAATCTGCCAAAGAACCCAAAGTCCCTCCCGCCTTAAACTGCTCAATAGCTTTTGCGATCTTCTGAGATCGACCATGCGCAAAATCTCTCATTCGGGCGACGAGCTTCCCAGTATCGAACGAAGGACCGTAGTCAAGAACTTGGGTTTTAAAAACCATGTATCTTCGATGTCGGCAGGAACCGAGTTTTTTGTATGTTGGATATGCGGCCAGGAATTCTTCCCTCGACAGGATACCCATAAACTCTGCCATGAAGCAATGTCGCGTTGCCTTCGCATCGGCATAAAGCCATAGCTCTTTTATTTGCGCACGAAATTCAAGTTCGGGCTCGTCATCCAAGATAGGATAGTTGTAAATTCCATTTTTCACGATCCAATCAAGCTGTCTTTCCTTGTAAGTTCCCACAAGGACGACTGCATCACCCGAAGTAGATTCACCCGATTTTGCGAAGCCTTTCTTTCCCTCGGTTCTTTTTCTTGATGTCTTTTTATGTGTCATATAGCAAACTCACAGTGACAAATGTTTCACAAAGAACAGAACTGATTATATCACATTACACTTGGAAGTACCAACCTGTTCGCGTCTTAAATTGTTATGTCATTCGGTTCTCGGCGAGGAACGAACCGAGAACCGAACAACCCATTACGCGATTTCGGGACGGATTGTCTGGCAGCCGATTGTGGCGAGGGCCGCCGAGAGGCGGGAGAACTGGGCGTCGTCTTCGTAGGTTCCGACAATCGCACCGCCCGAGCCGGCGAACTTCGCCGAGACGCCGGTCGAACGCGCCGTCATCACCATCGTACGATTGGCGGGGGCGACATTGAAGATGCGGTCGCGCAAATCGAAGTTCGCATTGACCAGCGCCGGAAGTTCGTCGCGCCGTCCGGCCAAGAGGGCGTCACGGCCCTTCTGCGCAATGTCCGCAAACTCGCTCATTGCCGCAAGGATGTCCGGCTTCTTCTCTTCGAAGAGCACGCGCAGCTTCTTGTGATAGGTCCCCGAGACCTCGGCGCGGCGCGGATCGTAGGCGACATAGAGACGGGGCAGCAAGGCCGGGTCGATCCGTTCGTAGCGACCATGGCCTGTCGACTCCACCAGCTTCTGGTCGAAGTCCATGAACACGCACCCTTCGTACATCTGGATGACGCGGTCCTGCAAGCCGCACTGAATGCCCAGTTCGTCCCGTTCGGCCTCCAGACAAAGCGTGGGCGCCTCTTCCAGGGGGATCGTCACCTCGTAGAATTTCTGCAGGGCCTTCAGCATCGCCGTGCAAATGGCGGAAGATCCGGAAAGACCCACGAGCCGCGGGATGTTCGACGTGTAGCGCACGGTGAAATTCTTGTTCGGCAACACAATGCCGCGTTCACGGCAATAGAGGAAGAACAGCTTCGCCACGGCCTTCATCAGGCGAATGCCGCCATAGTAGCCAAACAGCTGGATGTCGCGCAGAAGTTCGTCCGGCGAGGCAAACGTCGCATCGTCCACATCGCTGGGGATGAATCCGAGTTCGGGCGTTTCGTACATCACGAGATCGGCCGCGAAGTTGCGGAACGCAAACGACACGGTCTTACCAAAATAGCCGTCAGACGGATTGCCCAGCAACCCGGCACGAGCGAATGAACGAGTACGAATCAGCATATCAATCCCGTTTCTCAATTGAAGATTAGGCTATTTTACCAACATCAGGGAGTTTGTGCAAGCATCAAAATGGAATCTCCCGCGCACGACGGACATCTTCGGCGATCTGATGCTGAAGTGCGGTAAGGGTGGGAAACGCGCGTTCAGGACGGAGAAACGCAAGAAACTCGACCGAGAGGCTCGCAGGCGTTTCCTGCGGAACCTGTTCGAGGAGATGGACCTCAAGCGTCGGTTCGCGCCAGGCCCTCTCGCCGAGGGTGGGGGCCAGACCCCAATTCGCCACGGCACGCCCCCAAGCCGTCTGAACGGCGTATGCGCCATACGGCGGCTGGACAAGTTCCGACGGAACGCGCACATTCAAGGTCGGCACACCCAACGTGCGTCCCAGTCCCTTGCCCGACGCGACGACGCCTTCCACGCGCCACGGGCTTCCCAGACAGGCGGTCACATCGGCCAGGTCGCCGCCTACAAGAGCCCTTCGCACGCGCGTCGAAGAGACCGGTGCGCCATTGACATCGACAAACGGCACCACGCTCACCTGAAAACCGCGTGCCTGCAAAAACGCCGCATTCCCCTTTCCTCCGGCGCCAAATGTCCAATCTGGACCGCAGAAAATCGTTTCCAGTTCCGGATAGTCGCGTCGAAGTCCCTCCGCGAAATCGGCCGCCGGAATGCTGGCAAACGCCGGCGTAAAGTCCAACAGACGCACACGCGCGGCATCGTGCGAACGCAAAGCCGAACCGATTGCCTCGACGCGCCTGTCGACCGTCATCAACAGCTTCGGCGCCCGTTGAGGCGCAAAGACCGTCGCCGGATGCGTACGGAATGTGAGCGCCGCATCGGCACCCGCGAGAATCCGACGGTGACCCCGATGCACACCGTCGAAGAAACCGACGGCGAGATTCATCAGCCAAGCGCTCCTGCCACGGGACGCAGCGCGTACTTGAACGACACGGCATCGAGTTTCAGCACATCCATAAAGCTCATCGCCTGTGCCACGTCGAATCCCGCGCACTTCGTCCGGCGAAGCGAGGCGAGTGAAGCACCACAGCCCAGCATCTGTCCCAGATCGTGAGCCAGAGCCCGCACGCACACGCCCTTCGTACAGAGCAGATCGAAGCTCACGCGGGGCGGAGCAAACTCCGTCACCGCCAGACGGTACACATGCACGAGACGCGCCTTGGCCTCCGCCGGATCCGTCGGCACGATGCCGTAGCTCGGCTGGTCCGGACGCTTCATCACGCTAAAGGGCGGAGGCGTTTGGAAAATATCCCCGCGGAATTCGGGCAACGCCGCCTCGAGACTCTCGCGCGTCACGGCGTCGAACGGCTTTTCAGCCAACGTCTCGCCTTCCGCATCCTGGGTGTTCGTCGTGCGGCCTAACTGGATGGTCGCCTGATACGCACGATCACCGCCCATCACATCGTTGGCGAGGCACGTTGCATCGCCGACCAGAAGGACAAGCAGTCCCGTCGCGTTCGGCTCCAAGGTGCCGCCGTGACCGATCTTCGTAAGGTTGAAACGCGTCTTGACGGCCTTGAGCACGTCGTGAGACGAAATCTGCGCGGGCTTGTCGACGAGCAGAATCCCGTCCACCGCCGCCAGCAAAGCCCTCGAATCGAGATTTGCCATAATCAGACCTCCGGTGGTGGCGGCGGCGTCTCGTCCCCTGCCGCAGCTTCCTGCTCCAGGCTGTTCAACAGCGCAAGCACACGGTCGCCCTTCTCCAGCGAATGGTCGATGACAAACCGCAGCCGCGGCGTGAATTTCAGACGCACCTGCGAATTGACGATCCGCTCGAATTCATGGGTCCGGCGAATCAAGTGGCCCAGCACCCGATTCTGCTCCG
>JAZUGW010000237.1:0-28385 GCA_045641465.1 Kiritimatiellia bacterium
CCACGATCCAGAAAATCGTGAGCGCCGCATCCAAGGACATCGGCATCCCCGCAAGCAGCGGAATCGACCGGAACCCGACACCGGCCCAGAAGAACGCCCCTACGGCAACGGCGATCTGTCCGCCAAGCTTCGCGAGCGGCGGCAAACCGAACTTGTCGTCCAGCAGACCGACAACGATCAGCACGGCCGACAACGCGATCATTTTGAGAAGGACATCGTTCGGCGTCGACGGCAGAATCCGCGCGCCCCCAAGGAGAATGTAGCCGCCCAGGACCACTGAAAGCGACAGGAAAATCGCCAGACCGCCCGAACGCGGAATCGGCGTCTTGTTGATACGTCGCGCCGACGGCTTGTCGACCATTCCACACTTGCGCGCCAGCTCGCGGCAGATCGGCGTGAAGATCAAGCCGAGAACCAATCCCGACAAAAACACGCCCCACCACGGTGCGGTTCGCAGGATGAAACGGAGCGCCCCTTGAAAAAAAGCGGTCATGGGAGTTTCTCCATTAAGGACATCAGAAAGCGGTCCATCATCTGCCGGTCGGATTCATAGGCGCGCGAGAAACCGTGCAACGTATTCCCGTTTTGCGCCAGTACGGTAAACATCACCCATCGGTCAATGCGATTGTGCACCGAACGATCCCAGGTGTCGATCAAAATGCGATTGACATGCGACGCGGTCCGCTGCCCCTTCTGGTTCACGAACGTGTAGACCAGCGTCGAGGGCTCCGCATGAGGACGTCCCAGCTGGACTGCATGGTACGGACGCCGACTCTCCCCCAAAATGAAGTCCTGCGGATTCTGCATGAGGAAACCCTGCGCGGGCATGCAGAGTTCAGGACGATGGATCGAACTCTTGGACTTCCCGCCGATGACCGCCGACACCAGGTAGGTATCGCCGTGCGGAGAACGATAGATGCGTTTTTTCACCACCGTATCGGCCGGCAGGATCGTCCGCTCGCCCAGCGAAGCCTCCTCCAGCGCCCCGCCGCAACGCGGACAAACCGTCTTCTTCCCCTCGGGCAGCGCCCCGAGCGCATACATCGCCGAACACTGTTCGTTCTGGCAATAACGGACTTCGTCCGCCTCGTATCCCGCAAGGTTCATCGGCAATTCAACCACCGGCGCTTCCGCGAGCGTCGACTCGGGCGTAATGGCCTGAAGGACGAAAAGCGGACACAACAGCGCCACCGCAACCCACGGAAGCACGCGTCCCGTAAAAGTCGGACCGTCTTCCGCCGGTCGGTCTGACGCAGCTTCGGCTTCCGCAGTCCCTTCATTCGAAGCAGGCGTCTCCTTCTTCAGCGTCGTCTCGACCTTCTCCCAAATGCGCGTAATCGCCTCGCCGCAGGCAACCATCAGCGAAATCGCAACAATGAAAACCACATAGCCCGAATAGTCGTGGTAGAATCCCAGCGCGAACTTCGGATCGCACCAGGCCGCCACCAGGCAAATCGAAATCACCCGGGTGACATTGCCCAGAATCGCCAGCGGAATCGAACAGGCGAACAGGAGTCCGCGACGGATCCAGGTGGGTTGATTGTACCACGAGTAGGCCGCCGTAAGCGCCATCAGCGCAAAAATCGAACGCAATCCCGAACACGGCTGCGCCACATCGATCGAGAACGGATGCGCCCCTTGCGCCACGAGGGCCGTACCCTGCTGCACGACCTCGAACCCGAACCCGCGCAGCACGCCGATGGCCGTACTGCAGGCGATGAGACGCAGATGGATCGTCACCGCGTCAAGGAAGGTCGCCAGCGGAATCGTAAACGCGAGATAGAGCGCCGGGAAGAGGAAACGCTTCGCCATCGCCCGCCCGCAAAACGCCCAAGGAACCGTGACGCACAAACCGATGAACCCCAACTGTTCAAAACGCATTTGAAGGCCGCGCGTTCCCAAGACGGCCAGAAGCGCACACGGCAGACACGCCAACAGACCGCACCAGGAAGGCGCCCCCAGCGCAGTACGCAGATTCTCACGGTCGGACCACAGCACGTACAACGAGAAAATCGGCACGAGCCAACCGAAGGACATATCCTCCAACGGATCGGCAAAGAGTCCGCGCAAGCGCAGAAAGAGCGCAGAAAAGCCCCAAAGGGCGCATCCAACGACTGCCAGAAGCGCCATTCCCCGATTCGACTGTAAAAACCTCTTCATACGAAAACGGAGATATTATATCAAAAAATCGCGCGACAATAAATCCCAGAAGGACAGTTAAACGCATGCGTTCCAGAAGCCGCTTCCAACAGCATCTCGCCGCTTTCCACACGCGTCGCCTGTGGGAACGCCTGACCCAGAATGTTCTCCGCCACCTGGCAGGAGAGTCCGGGCGTGTGGGACGAGAACAGCACGAACAGCGGATGGTCGGACAACACATCCCGCACCAGCGCGATCGTCTCGCGCAGGCTCTGCTCGATCTTGTACATTTCACCGTTCGCTCCGCGCCCGAAAGTGGGAGGATCGAAGATCACCGCCTCGTAACGGCGTTCGCGGCGGATTTCGCGGCGCAGGAACTTGTGCGCATCGTCGGTGATCCAGCGAATCGGATGCTCGGCCAGACCGTTCAGCGCGGCATTGTCGCGCGCCCACTGGACCATCCCCTTCGAGGCATCCAGATGGCACACTTCGGCACCGCCCAAGGCAGCCGCCAACGTCGACCCGCCCGAATAGGCGAAGAGATTGAGTACACGAGGACGCGGCCGATCCGGGTTCACCACCTGCTTCACGGTTTCGCGAATCCACGTCCACTGGGCGCGCTGCTCGGGGAAGATGCCCAGATGGCCGAAGTCCGTTCCCATCAGCTTGAACTTGATGCCGGCCGTCGTAATCGTCCATTCCTTCGGCAGCGAACCGCGTCCGTGCCAATGGTTGCCCTCCTCGCGGTCGAACGTCGCCGTCGCACGCCCCCAGGCTCCCTCGTTCTTCGGGCGCCACAGCGCCTGCGAACACGGCCGCACCAAGGTATATCCACCAAAACGCTCGAACTTCCGTCCGTCGCCCGAATCCATCAACTCATAATCGTCTTGCATACCGCTCTTCAACCTACTCTTCTCACCTCAAACCTATTCTCTCTTCACTCAAACCTATTCACTATTCCCTCAAAACTATTCACTCTTCACTCAAACCTATTCACTATTCCCTCTAACCTATTCACTATTCAGGGTGCCATCTCCGGCCCCTTGACCGTTCCCTTGAAATAGACTTCCTGACCGGTTGCATCCATCACACTGCGCCACAGGTCGCTGTCAAGCCGCACCTGCTGGCGTTCGATCGTCGCAAGCTTGATCGGCACGAGCGTATAGAGGTCGCCCAGCGACCCCGTCGAACCGACGACGCAGTTGGTTCGTCCGCTCATGGCGGCATGCACCGCATTACGCGCGAGCATGTAGCAGCGGATGGCGTCGGTTCCACGCGCCGGCACACTGCGGATCATGTAACTCGGATCGAAATACTTGATACTGCAGGTGATCCCTTTTCCCTTGAAATGGGACGAAATGCTCTGCTTCAGGAACTCGCCGATGTCTTTCTTGAGCACGTTGCCGCTCGCATCCTTCTGGCACGCGCCCTCGATGAAGTTCTGTCCCGCGCCTTCGGCCACCACAATGACCGTATGCGTTTTGGCATTCGCAAAACGACGCTCCAACGCCGCGAGCAATCCATGCTCGCCCTCGAGTTCGAACTCGATCTCCGGCACCAGACAGAAGTTCACCACCGGATTCGCCACCGCCGCGTAGGCAGTGATGAAGCCCGAGTCCCGGCCCATCAGTTTCACGAGGCCGATGCCGTTGAACGTGCCTTTCGCCTCCACATGGGCATTGCGAATGACGTTCGTCGCTTCGGCGACGGCCGTCTCAAAACCGAAGGACGGCCCGACGAACTGCAAATCGTTGTCGATCGTCTTCGGCACGCCCACGACGGAAATGGAAAGATGGCGCGCGAGACACATCTCCGCGATTTCACGCGCACAGCGCAGGGACCCGTCGCCGCCGATGCAGAAGAGCACGTTGATGTTCATCCGCACCAACGTGTCGACGATCTGCTCCGTGGGCTGCTGCCCCCGCGAACTGCCCAGGATCGTGCCTCCCTTTTCGTGGATCGTATCCACCACGTCAGGGTCCAGCATGAGCGGCTGGTAGCCGTAGCTCGGGATCAGCCCCGCATAGCCGAAGCGAATGCCATAGATCGTCTTGATGCCGTAGTCGAACGAGAGGATCTCGACGAGTCCCTTGATCACGTTGTTGAGGCCGGGACAAAGCCCGCCCGCCGTCAAAATGCCGACGCGCGTCCAGCTGGGATCATGGAAGATCTTCTCGTGCGGACCCGCCCGCTCGAAGCTGGGCTCGTGCCCGAGACACTCGGTCATTTCCTTGAGAAGCGGCACGCTGTCCGTAATGTACACGCGTTCGCCTTCGCGAACAAAGGCATGATGCCGCACGGGCGAAGGAATCTTGCATTCCCCCAGCACGTCGATATCAAAAGGATAGGCGGACGGATCCGCTGCGATTTTCTCAAGCGTCGGTGACATCGGTTGATCTCCTAAATGAGGGCACTATTATACCACATTTCAACGCGTCCCGTGAACTTCAAGATGAAGCGACAGTCGATTCGCCTTGGGGGCCCCCGGAAGAGCCAGAATCTGCTTTTTGATCTTCGCCAGTTTCGTACGCAGCGAAAAGACCTGCGCCGATGTCGCCACGTAGAAGAAAAGGTGTCCGTCGCGGTAGCGTCCCGGACGGCCCGGGAAATCGGGCGGCGCGAGTTCTTTCCAATGCGCACAGACCGTATCGAAAAACGGTTCTTTGACAAACGTGAGTTCGGAGACGATCGCGTCGACGAAGGACCCGACCCGCGCTTCCGGAATGCGTACTTCGCGCGCATCGCCATCCACGGGCAAGCCGGGGATGAGATGATCCGCCAGACGACGGCGCAGGGCGCCATCGCGCGCGCGCCGCTTGCGTTCGAGCGCGATGTCGAGCATCGGCGTGATCTCATCCTCCTCAGCGGGCGTCATAGAGATCCCCCACGGTCTCAAGCGTCGCGAAACGCGCCGCGTCAAGACGCACGCCGCATTCGTTCTCGAGCATCACCAGCAAGCCGAAGGCCTGCAATGAACACCAGCCCGGCAAATCGCGAAAACGCGTCGTATCGTCGACCGACGGCACCTCGAGGACATCCGCCACTTTAGTTCTGAAATCTTCCCGCGTCATAGATCTCATCCGCTCCTTCCAGTTCCTCGCGGCTGCCATAGCCCCAGGTGCAGCCAATTGTATAGAGTCCTGCGGCCTTGCCCGCATCGACATCGCCCTTTGTATCGCCCACCATCACCGCATCGCCGGGATCAATGCCGCGTTCGGTCATGATGCGCGTGAGCAGTTCGTGTTTTTTCAGACGCTCGCCCGGATACATGTCAAACGAATAGTAGCCGTCGAACAAAGTCTCCCAGCCCATCTTCCGCATCAGGGCGCCCATCGGCGAGAAACGCTTGTTCGTCGCCACATAGAGGTGGCACCCGGCGGACTTCAACGTCTCAAGCCAGCTGGGGATCCAGGCGTAGGGTGCGGTCTGCGGAAATCCGCTGGCGTCGTAACTCGTCTTGAAAAGCGCGCGGATCTGCTCAACGAGTTCCGGCGTCGCATCGTCGAATAGCTCGTAGGCGATCTGGTCCAGCGTCGGACCCGTCCGATAGACGGCGTCGAACCGCGGGCAGTCGCGCCCAAGCCCGCGAATCGCCGCCCGCCAGGCCTCCTTGATGTCCGCCTCCGTATCGCACAGCGTGCCATCGAAATCAAAAAACCAATGTGTTCTCATAACGCCTACTAGTATACCAAAAAAAGTGAGAACCGAACACGGTTTCCCGCATTCGGCTCTCGCGCCTTTCGGCGGCGGCATCTGTCGCCAGACACCTAAAAAATGTCGTCGCTCACGTCCGTTCCCCTTCACGCGCCTCAAGCGTGTCCTCGTCTGTCAGCAGAAGAGCCGTAATTCGTTAATTACGATGACCGCCCGCTAACGCATCCAGAGAACTTCGGCTCACGCCGACTTCTGAAGGCCCACCCGGTCGCCCAGACAAACCTCCTTGAATTTCCAACGCAAATTGTATCACTTCTCATCCACACGCGCAAGGGAATTTTTCCGTAAATTACGCGCGGACAAACGGACGAGGAACGGGGCGATGAATGTGTCTTCTTCTTCGAGCGACATGCCGAGCCGGATCGTGGGCTTGTTCGCGCCGTGGAAATCGCTGCCGGCTGTCACGGCCAGGCCCACTTCGCGCGCCGCCCGCAGATGGTCGATCGTCTCGTCTGGCAGATTGGCCTCGTAGACGGCCTCAACGCCGTCGAGGCCCAGATCCTTCAGACGCTTCAGGCCCGTCCGCAAGGCCGCAGGATCCTGCGTCCAATAACGCGGATGCGCCATCACCGCCACGCCGCCCGCCGCATGCACGGCGTCGATCGCCGCCTGCTGGCTCGGCTTATAACGCGGCACATAGGCCGGCTTGCCGTCCCCGAGAAAACGCTCGAACGCATCTTTCACGCTCGTCGCCCATCCGTGGTCCATCAGCACACGGGCGAAATGAGGACGCGCCACGATCTTGCCATTCGCGTATTTCCGAAGTTCCTCGTGCGTGACGGGACACCCCAGCTCGGCCAGCCGCGCGGCGATCTTTTCATTGCGCGCATCGCGTCCGGCGCGGATCTCGTCGAGAAAGGCATTCAACGCGGACGACTCGGGGTCGATGCCAAGACCCAGCAGATGGAATTTCGCATATCCGTCGCCCGGTTCAATCGACAGCTCGACACCGGCCAGTCGTACGCCCTTCTGTCCTTCGGTCGCCTTCAGGAAACGCTGCGCCCCATCCAAAGTATCGTGATCCGTCAAGGCGAACACGGCGAAGTCCTTGCCCTTCTCCGCCAATTCCTCCGGCGTCAACGTGCCATCCGAACACGTGCTGTGGCAGTGCAAATCAATCATTCTCGTTCCTCTTCCAAATCGTTCACAGATCAGGCAAGCCCTCGCCGCTTGCGGAAAATCCACACGAGGGAAAGGGCCAACGCGAAAACGCCAAAGGCGATCGGATGGGCCCAGATCGGATTCTCGACATGCTCGACGACGGTCCCGCGCGCAGCACCGAAAAGCTCCACCAGTTCCAATTCGTTCGTCGGACGAACCACCTTGCCGTTCGTCAGACGCGCCAGCTGGGCCGGCAGCGCCGCATCCGCCGTCGGATCGGCGGATTCGCACGGCGCAAAACTGTCTTCCACCCAAAACTGCGTGACGAATTCCGCCGGCCAATCGCCCAGCATCTGCTGCTCGGCCGTCGGCGAGGCGATCTCCACGCGGAACTCGCCCTGATTCCCGCCAGGATCGAACTGCGCCTCGTAGACGCTATTCGTCTCCGGACGCGAGAGAAGCGGCACCGTCTCCACACGCTGATTCGGCAACTGGATTTTCGCCACAAGATCATCCACCTGCACGGGACGCGAATCCCGTCCCGTCAAGCGCACGGACACCTTCACCTTTTCGCCCGGCGTCGCATGCAGCACGTCCGTTCCAACACGCGCAAACGCATTGCCTTCCCGCAGCCGGGTCCCCGCGCCCCACACGGCGACATTTCCCCAGAACCGATGATGGATCGTGTCGCCCACCTGATAGCGCATGCGCCAGGTCTCGTCCATGCCCAGGAAGAGCACCTTGCCGCGTCCGCGCTGCGCCGCCACGACAACGGGCGCATCCAGCGCCGTACCGCCCTCGGCAAAGATCAGCGTCTCCGCACCCGGACGCGCCTCGATGCCCGCCAGGTAGCCACTCGCAGCGGGCAGACTCTGCCACTGTTGCTCGTTCGCCGAAACGGTCTCGGCCAAGGCTGTGACCGGATGCGACGTTCCCCGCGGGGTGAGAACGGGTTTGAGCGACTTGTCCGTCCAATGCGCCGTCACCTGTCCAAGTGCGTTCGTCAGCGACACCGGCAGAAGCGCGGCAAACGGCGTGTGCGCATAGGCGACCGGCATGGCCGTCGTACCGGCGCTCACCACGAGAAGCGCCCCGCGCTCTTCCACGCAGAACTGGATATCCGCTCGCGCCGATTCGGACAACGCCGACGGCGGCAGATCGCCCAGCACGATCACATCGAATGCCCGCCACGCGTCGCGGTCGCGCGGCAACGCACCGGCTTCGGCCGAGCCGAACGGACGCGCCGCAGAAGCCGGCGGCAGATCGCGCGGCTCGCCTTGAACCCGATCCGGCTCCGACAGATAATACTGAAGATGAATGGACTTGTCGCGCGCAAAGAAAAGATTGCGCAAATAGCGGAACTCCCACCGCGGGCGACGATCCAACACCAGTACGTTGATACGATCATCGGTGACGGCGACATCCACCGGCCACGCATTGTTGTCCGCCTCGGTATCTTCCTGCGGCGGTTTCAGGACGACCGTGTACTTTTTCACCCCGCGCGTCGTCGGTACATCGCGGAAACGGATTTCCTTCTCCCAGGTGTCGCCATCAACGACTTCCTCCTTCGTTGCGATGTCCTTGCCATCCGCACAGAGCGCGAGCGAGAGCGTTTTTCCGTTCAGTCCACGCGCACGCACGGTCGCGGAAAGACGCACGGCATCGCCCAGGAAAACCGTCTCCGGCGCACGCACGTCCACAAGGGCGGCATCCGGAGCCGAAGTGGTCGACCCCACCAGCACCGTGGCAACGGGCTGACCCGCATGGGCGAACCGGCGCGCCACCGGTTCGGGATCGGACCCTCCCGCCAGACGTCCGTCCGTCACGAGAACGACGCCCGCCAGCTCTTCGGCGCGTACCTGCTGACGCACGGACTCCAACGCCGCCGCGAAATCAGTCGTCGCGCCGCCGAACGACTGCACGCTCACGTCATAGCGATCGCTGAGAAGCACCTTGAGATCCTCGACGACATTCGTCGCAACGGCCGCGCGCGTCACCCGTTCGCGCTCGACTGTGCAATCCGCCCGAGCCATCGAGAGCGAGCGGTCTTCAAGCACGACCACGCGCCGCGAGGTCGTACGCGTTCGATCGTGCGCCCACACAAGATGCAGAAGCATCCACCCGATGGCCAGCAGGGCGAGAACGCGCAGCGCAAAACGGCACGCCGTTCCCCACCCGCGCTTCGATACGATTCCGCGCCGACGGTCAAAGCGATGCGCCAGGAAGATTTCCAGCAACACAAGAAACATCGCGAGCCACGCGAACGGTTTCCAGATTTCCGTACCGAATCCCCGTCCCGAAACGGAGGCCAGCAGATCGGACGACTGACGGGCGAGTGCAAGCGGCACATGCGCGCGAATCGACGCCAAGGCGGCATCGTCGAGCGGCTGCAGGTCACCTTCGCGGGCGCGCGCCGCAAGGTCGGGCACCGCGGGGGCGCTTTGCAGACCGGCAACATCGTAGACGAGTTCATGCACGCGCGGCACAAAGGCGGGCGTGGACGGGAACGTACTCCAGGCGCGGTCGAACGGCTCGGCGTAAATCGCGACACGCCCCCGACCGAACGGCGCCGTGACGCAGGCGGCCGTGCCATCGGAGAAGCGGTACGGCACATCGACCGTGCGCGGGAGTTTCAGTTCGTCGAATCGCGCATGACCTTCGGTGAAGGAGGTCCAGGCATGCGGCACCACCGCCTCGCCCTTCCATGTCCAATTCGTGTAGAAGGAAAGTTCCGCGCCATCCGCCGGCACGACGACAAGTCCGCCGCCCTGCGCGACGAACTGCGCGAGGTTCTCCGCCGCATGTTCCGGCAGATTGGGAACGTCGCAGAGGAAGCACGCCGCCACGCGGTCAAACGCATTCGAACGCGCCAAGTCCTGGACGCGTACGGTCCGCGGCGTCACGCCTCCCGCCAGGGCCGCCTCCAGAAAAGCCGTCGGACGATCGAATCCCGTCGCCCCGGGATGCCCGTTCACGAGCAGCACGTTCATCGTCTCCATGACGTCGACCTGCTGCGTCACCACATTGTCGGAAGCGAGGTCGTCCATCTGCGCAAGCGATGCGACAATCGTATGCGGACCCGCATTCGTGAATGCCACCGAGAACGGCAGCGTGCGCGTGGCACCCGGCAGGACCTGTCCGGCGGGAGCAGAGGCGAGGCGCTGGCCATCCACGCTGAACGACACGTCGCCCGGTGTGGCCGCTTCGGTACCCGAGGCCGTCACGGCCACCGTGAATGTCACAGGACGATCCGTACCGATCATGCGGCGCGACGGCGTCACGCCGGCAATCGCCGCGTTCGTCACGCGCGCCGGCGCCTCGAGTAGACGTTCCGTCACGGCCGCCGTGCCACCGAAGCGGGCGAAGAGCCGCCCCACGCGATCCCAGGCCGCCGCATCCTCGGCCCGCCAGCCCCAGGCCTGTCCATCGCCGAAGATCACGGCGTCCTTGCGCGAATGGGTACCGCCCGCCAGAATCGCCGCCGCATCGGCAAGCCGCGCCGGCGCATCGAAGACGCCCGTTCCAGGTTCGGCGGCATCGATGAGCGAAAGCACTTCTCGCTTCGAAGTGAACGGCGCAGAGGTCAGAATACGTCCGCCGGCGACGAGTCCGAACGCCGTCTCGTCCGGCGCGTGACGTACAAGCTCGCGCGCCTCTTCCTTCGCCGCCTCAAAACGCGTACGTCCGCTCGGCCCCCGCAGGTTCATCGAAGCGGAATCATCGAGCAGCAACACCACATCTCGCGCGCCGTCGCGCGAACCGAAGAGCGCGAACTCGGGCAGAAACGGACGCGCAAACGCAAGCGCCGCGCAAACGAGCGCCAACGTGCGCAACAGCATCAAAAGCAAATCCTCCAGCAGCAGACGCCGCCGCTTGAGGCGCATCGTCTCAGCCAGAAACATCCACGCGCCCCACACGATCCGCCGGGCCGTCTGCCGACGAAGAATGTGGAGCAGGATGGGAATGGCCGCCGCCGCAAGCCCCCAAAGCATCCAGGGTGCAAAAAAAGGAAGCGGCATCAGTTCTCCCAATCAAGACGCGTTTCAAGTTTCATGCAGACTATTATACCAAAAATCCGCGTCTCGTAGTGAAAGGATGTTAGCCGACGACGAGTTCTTCCTTGGGATAGCGGATCATCTTGCGCTCTTCCTGTCCGCCGATCAGGAGGACAACGGCGAGGGCGCCTAAACGGCCGCAGAACATGCAGACCATGATGACGATGCGGCCCGTCAATGAAAGACTCGATGTCGTCGAGCCGCAGCTGAGGCCCGTCGTCGACACGGCCGAAACCGTTTCAAAGAGGAGGTTCTCGAACGTGAGCGACTCCTTCCCGCCCTCGCTCACAAGCAACACCGTCATTCCCAGCGCAATCAACGCCATGAACACCATGACAATGACGATCGACTCGCGCACGATGGCCTCGGGGATAGACCGTTTGAACATCACCGTTTCGCGGCTGCCACGGCAGATCGCCCAGATGGTCACGGCAAACACGGCAAGCGTCGTGACCTTGATGCCGCCGCCTGCGCCACCAGGCGCCGCACCGATGAACATCAGCACTTCGGAGACAAAACGCGTGGCCGGGTGAAGTTCGTGCACGGGCAGAACCGTAAAGCCGCACGTCCGCGGAGAGACGGACTGGAAGAGCGCAATCGAACACTTTTCCACCAACGAGTAAGGTTCCAACGCACCCTTCCATTCAAGTGCCAGCACGAACACGAACATGCCCACCAGAAACAGCAGCGTCGACAGGAGTACGACGCGCGCGTGCAATGTGAGCCGTCCGCGCTTGACCAGATTCCGCCGCCAGAACTGAATGGTACAGAGATTGTAGATGACCGGGAAGCCGATGCCGCCCAAGATCACCAGCGTCGCCATCGTCAACAACATGAGAGGCTTGCCCTGAAACACCGCCAACGACCCTGTGTCCAATGAGAACCCGGCATTGCAAAAAGCCATTACCGCATAGAAGTACGCACGAAACCAGGTCAGCGTCGGTAGCGTAGTATGGATGATCCACATGCCGGCGAATTCAATGACCATCATCGAAACCACGATCCAGACGACGAGTCCGCGCCACCCCCGCACGCCGGAAACACCGTAGGCGTTCATTAGCGAGAACTCGCTTGACAACGACAGGCGACGTCCGACCACGACGAGGAAGAACGTGCCGAGCGTCATAATGCCCAAGCACCCCAGCTGGACAAGCGCCAACAACACGCAATGTCCAAAACGGGAAAGCTGAGTGCCCACATCGATCACCGTCAGACCGGTAATACACACGGCGGAACATGCCGTGAACAAGGCGTCCATCGGCTTCATCCAGGTGTGGGATGGAGACGACACGGGCAACATCAGGAGAAAGGCGCCCAGCAAAATCGCTCCGAGAAAGCCCAGGACGATCAGGCTGCGGGTTTTCTTCATTACTTGGACTCCCCTGCGCCCTTCTTCTTACCCTTCTTCGCCTTCTTGGTCTTCTTCTCCGTCTTCGCGTCGTCCTTCCCGTCGACCGTCGTGTCGATCGCCGGCTCGGACTTCTTGGTGTCGTCCTTCTTCTCGCCTTCTCCTGAACAGATCTCCTTGAAGCGCACGCCCCAAATGCTCAACTCGTAGAGCAGGCAGAGCGGCAGGGCCATCAAGATCTGGCTCATGGGATCCGGCGGCGTGAGCACCATGCCCAGGAAGAACGCCGTAACAATCGCGAAGCGGCGCCACGCGCGAAGGGACTCGCTCGTAATGACGCCCAACCAACCGAGAACAAACAGCAGCAGCGGAACCTGAAAGACCAGGCCAAAGGCTAGAATGAGCTTCAGAATCAGCGGAACATAGTTTTCGATCTGAACCTGCGTGACGGTGAGTCCCAACCAATGGTTGACGACATCGAAGAAACGCACGACATTCGGCGCAAGCTGTCCGTAGGCAAAAACGACGCCGACGCCAAAGAGCCCCGCACCGGCCAACAGGAAGAAGAGAATCGCCGCCTTCTCGCGCTTCGTGAGCGCCGGGAAGATGAACCGCAACAGGAAGTACATCACGAACGGGAAGCTCAACGCCGTACCGCCCCACATGGCGATCGACATGATCTGCGCGAATCCGCCCGTAATGTTGAGGCTCACGATTTCCAGCTTGCCGGCCTTCATGAGCGCTTCGGCCGGTTCCTTCAACCACTTCAGAACCGTCGGCGAAAAAACGCCCACGACGACACAGCAGATCGTCCAGGCCAGCACTGCATGAATCAGACAGGACCGCAAGGCGACGATGTGTTCGAAAAACGGCCGCGGCGGATCGTTGTACTCGTCAGGATTCTTCAAAAGGGGACGCATCTTCATTTCGACTTCTTCTTCCCCTTATCGGCAGAGGTTGAAACCGTGATCTTGACAGCATACGGATCCGCTTTCGGCGCAGCCGGCTCGGCGGCAGGCTCGTCCGTCGTCGCCGAGGCCTCGCCCGTTCCCATTTCGGAACCGGTCTCATCCGGCCCCGACTGGTACTGCGTTTCATCGTAGTACTCGTGCCCGGGATACGGACTGTTGTAGTCGTACGCGCTGCCCTCTTCCTCGGCGCGGTCTTCGGAATCGGGAATCGACGAAGGATCCGTCTCTTCCACCGACGAGGACGACGTTTCATCAACCGTCGAAGAGGACGAAGTTGTGTCGTCGCTCACGGCATCGTCGACCTGCTTGCGGATTTCTTCGTCCATCGACAGCAATTGACGCTTGAATTCGTCCGCCGCCCGCCGCAGCGTGGACATGATGTTGCCCAGCTTGCGCGCGGCCGACGGCAGGTTCTTCGGCCCGACGACAATAAGAACGACACCGAGTAGAACGAGCCACTCGGTGCCTCCAACAGATTCGAGAATGAACGCAAAGGCCATCTAGAATACCGTCAGTCTTCCGTGAAACTTACTTGTGCTGGAAGATCGCGAACTCACCACGACGGTTCTTCGACCACGCGGCCTCGTTCGCACCCGTCACAGCCGGCTTCTCTTCGCCGTAGCTCTTCGTCTGGACGCGGTTCTCGGCGATGCCGAGCTTGAGGATGTACTCCTTGATCTTGATCGCACGCTGTTCACCGAGCGCGAGGTTGTACTCGTTCGAGCCGCGTTCATCGCAGTTACCTTCGATGATCACGACACGGTTCGCCTTCTGCATGAGGTGCTGGGCAACCGCCTCGATCTTCGCGAGCTCGGAGGAGACCAGCGCATCCGCGTCAAAGCCGAAGTAGACCGGCGCGAAGTCGACGTCCGTCGCACGCGCGAAGTTGGGATCCTGGTCGAACGGCACGCCCGTCGCCGCATCCAGCGAAACCGAATCAGCGTTCTTGAGAGCCGCCGCTTCAGCCGCACGACGCGCCGCCTCGGCCTCGGCCGCCAAACGAGCCGCTTCCGCTTCCGCATTCGGATCCGTCGCCGTCGCGACATCCGTCGCACCCGTCGCGCCCACGCCGTCGTTGTTGCCGTCGACGATCGCCGCGCCCGCCGCGAGATCACCCGCGCCTTCCGCATTATCGTACTTGCAGCCCGTAAGCGCAAACGCAAGAGCACCGCAAAGGGCCAACGCAAAGACTGAATTCTTCATTTCTTTATTCTCCTTGATGGATAAAATTCTTCTTGGTAAAAAGATGTTTATTATGATACAGAATTAATGGACAAAAGGCAAGCCGAAAGAGGAAAAATCTCATCGGCCGGCCATAGGCGTCAGACCTGTCCCGCAAGCGTGCGCATCAGCTTGAGCGCCTTTGCCAGATTCTTGCGCAGGTCGTTCTTCTTGCCCCAGCCGCATTCGCACGAGACACCGCCCGTGTAGCCGATCTGCTTCAACGCGGCGAAATAGGGTTCGAACTGCTTGCCGTCCGACGACATGCCGGGCGCTGTACGCGGACCCTTCTCGGCGATGTGACAGTGGCGCAGCAGCTTGCCCGCCTTGAGGATGGACTCGGCGCTTTCCCCGCCCTGCATCATGTGGAAGATATCCGCCAGCACGCACAGGCGCGGCGAACCGACCTGCTCGCAAATCTTCTGGCCTTCCCAGACGAAGTTCAGGAAGTTCGCTTCGCGCGGCTGCAACGGCTCGAGCACCACCGTGACCTTGCAGTCGGCGATGCGCGCCGAGAGGCGCTTGCAGAAGTCGGTGAACTGTTCGACCGCCTTCTCCTTCGGGAACCCCTTCGGCGCATTGCGCGCACCGCCCGAACCGAACACGATCGTCGCAAGGCCGATCTCGTCCGCACGACGGCACGCCTTTTCGGCGTACGCGAGCGGCTGGTCGAAACTCGCCTTCTCGCCCGTGAGACGGAACTTGCCGGGCAGGAAGCCGTTGCAGGAGCGAATCGGCAGCGGCAACGCCTTGATCAGGTCCCGCTGCTTCTTCCAGGCCTCTTCGTCCTTGTCGGGCATCAGAGTCGACGCAACACCGTTCTCAAGGAAATCGTAGCCGAGTTCCTTCAGCAGCTTCGCCTCGCCGAATCCCCGGCAAGCGCCGAAAAGGATACGCCCCTTTTCAGCGGCGGGCACGGTTGCGGCGAGTCCCGCCGCAGCCATCCCTCCGATAAACGTTCTACGTGTCACCATAGTAGCGGACTCCGTCTGACGGAATGTTAGCGGCACCAGGCCGGATTCATCCAGTGGCCCTTGTTGAGGAAGAGCGGGACCGGACGATCCGCCGCACATCCCTTGAGCGCGGACGCCACAACCTCAGGATCCGTATCCACGAGATAGAGCGCACCGTTGTTCTCCGCGACCACATGACGTCCATCGGCCGCCCAGCTCGGATGCTCCCAGCCGCCCGGCAGTGTGACCACACGCGCAGACCCCTCGCCCTTGAGCGGATCCATCACCACGAGCACGGTCTGCCCCGCACGCTTCGACGCATAGACGATGCGACCGTCCGGACCCCAGTCGGGATTCGTGTTCTGCGTGCCGCGGTTCGTGAGGCGCGTGGACTTCTTCGTCGTCACGTCGAGCAGGTAGATCTGCGGCTGACGCGTCTCGTCGCTCACATAGACAATCTTCGAACCCGTCTTGTTCCAGCACGGCGACGCCTCGCTCGCGCGCGCGGTCCGCGTCATACGGTTGATCGTCTTCGCGGCCATGTCGTAGACGTAGAGTTCCGGGTTGCCCTGGAACGAGAGGATGATCGCGCAACGACGGCCATCCGGCGCAATCGCAGCGCCCGTCGCGAGGCCCTTGAAGGACGCGAGCAGATTGCGGCTGCCCGTGGAGGCCGAGATGCGATAGACGAGCGGCTTCTTCTGGAGGAAGCCCGTGTAGTAGATGTCTTCCTTGTTGGGCGCCCAGCGCGGACCCACGACCGCGTGGCGGTCCTGCGTGAGCTGGCGGATGTCGTATCCGTCCGGATAGCACGTGTAGAGTTCGCCGTTGTCCTTGCCCTTGCGCTCCGCAAACACAATGCGCTCGCGGGCAAAACCCTTCGCGCCCGTCTGCACGTTGACGATCGCGTCCACGAGCTCACGCGCGGCCATACGACCGCCCTTCGCATCCGCAAACGCCGAACGACTGGAAACGTTCTTGTGGTCCTTGCCGACGTTGAAAGCCGTCACATTGACGCCCGGCACGCCCTTGATCTGCAGCGGTGCATTGCCCGAGAGCACGAAATAGCCGCTGATTGCGAGGTTACGACGCAACGCGGCATTGAACGCGACCTGGGCCGGCGTCTTGCCCTCCGTGGCAACCGTCACCGGGATCCGTTCGACGCCCTTGACATGTACGACGGCAACCGGGCTCGGCTGCGGCTGGGCGAACAGGGACAGCGCCAACGAAAAGGCGCACGTCAAAGGAAACAAACGACACTTCATGGAATTCTCCGAATGTTTTTTTGGGGTGTTAATTTCTGGGTGTAGATTATACAGATTCTCGGGCGGGGAATCAAGTAGATAAAACAGATTCCGTGCGCGCGTCAGAACGCCTTGACGGCAGACCGGATCGGTGCGCCCTTGAGGCCGAAGCAATCGACCGGACGCACCTCGAAGTAGACGTGCGCCTGCGGCGGGAAATCGCTCTTCGCGAACCAGCATTCGCTGATGCGCCCGGCCTTCGAAACCGGCAGATAGTAGTCGGCCGCCATCACGCGCTTCGCCCGCAACGGCAGCTCCACGTCGTCTTCGACAAGTACGGGCTGCACTTCGTAGTCGAACACGCGGCTGGTACGGTCCACAACCACCGACGGGATGCCCACGCGCACGCAGGGCACTTTCTTCGCCGTCATCACGTCTGTGAGATCGAGCTTCGCATCCGACGGGAACACCGGCGCCTTGCGCGCGGCGGCGCGTTTCTTGAAGTTCATCGGTCCGTTCGGATCCGCCTTCAGCGGCAGCACCCAGTCGTCGCCGAGGGACTGTCCGTACACGAACTCGCGGCGGCAGATGCGCAGCGCATCGTCCGTCACCGTGAACACCATGCCCTGGCGTCCGTCCCCAGTCGGGAGGCGCGGCGTGACCTGTCCTGCCTGGAACTTCCGATAGCCCCATCCATTCCCCGGCATGTTGTCACGCAGATTGTAGTCGACCGAAGAATACTTGAGCGAACTCGTATTGACGGCGGTGAACGCCCCCTGCCACACCGTGCGCTCGTCGGTGAGCGTGTAGTGCGAGTGGCCCGAGAGGACGATGCAGTTCGGATACTGCGCGAACACCTTGTTGAGCTGGTCCGTATTGCCCCAGGCCCACGAACCGATGCACGAATTCTTCGCGTGCGGATGCATCACGAAGAAGAACGGCTTGTCCTTGCCGAGTTCCGCCGCATGCGCCTTGAAGAACGGTTCGACTTCGTTGAACGAACCCCAATGGGCCCCGATGACCTTATAGCCTTTCACGTCCTTCATCCACACGCCGTGGAACTCTTCGTTGAAGCACTGCTGCCACGCCTTCGCGCGGTCAGGTCCTATGCACTGCGCACGATACGCCGGATCAGCACGCTTCTTCTGGTCCGCCCCCCAGGTCCAGCCGTCCACACAGTGGTTGCCCAGCACGAAGAGCTGCTCGACGCGGCGTCCGTCAGGTGCCTTGCCGTTCGGAAAGATCTTGTAGAACGAATCGGCACTGCGCTTGAGCTGCGCGACGCGTCCCGTGTTGGCGATATCGCCGGCGATGATGACGCCATCCACGCCGGCGTCGCGGAAATAGGCCAGCGCCTTGAGGAAAGTGTCCTCGTCGCCGGGACGGTCCAGATGCACGTCGCTCAACACGCCGAACTTGACGCGCGCCGTTCCCGCCAGCGGAGCTTCCGTGGGGATCGCCATCAGGGACTTGGACAGACAGGCGGCCGTTGCGGCCGAACCGAGGAAGAGACGTCGAGAGAGATTCATGGTAGTCTTTTTACTTACTGATTTGCAAATGCCTGAAGCGTTTCAAAGTAGCCCGCCGGATTGCCGATGTCGTGGCGCCGTCCCGGATAGCGATAGCCGTAGACCGCCTTCGCACCGAGCAGCCGGCGAATCGAATCGGTCAACTGGATTTCACCGCCATGGCCCGGCGTCTGAGACGCGAGCAGCTCGAAGATCGACGGATCCAGCAGATAGCGTCCGGCAATCGCAAGCCGCGACGGCGCGACCTCGGGCTGCGGCTTTTCAACGAGATCGCTGAGCCGCAGCACGCGCGCGGCTTCAATGGCTTCCGCCGGCGCCCCCAGCGCGTCAACCGGCTCTCCCGCCACGATGCCGTAGCGGCTCACCTTTTCCAGGGGGACTTCTTCCAGCCCGACAACCGACGCCCCGCCGCACGCACGCGAAATCGCCGCCATGGCCTGCGAAGGCGCCTCGCCCGAAACGAGCGCGTCGCCCAGCAGAACCAACACCGGTTCCGTTTCGCCGCGCAACAGATCCGCCGCCTGCAAGACGGCATGTCCGAGGCCCTTCTGCTCCAACTGGAACACCCATTCGAGACGACGGCCGATCTCTTCGAGATGCGTCAGCTCGGCATCGACTTCCGGCTTCTTCGCACAGCGCGCATGCCACACGGCATCGACGTCGAAGTGGCGGCGCAAGGACGGCTTGTCGGGCGAAGTGACGATGACGACTTCGTCCGCACCGGCCGCAAGCGCTTCTTCCACGATGAGCTGGATGGCGGGTTTCGCCCCCACCGGCAGCATCTCCTTCGGGATCGTCTTCGAGGCCGGCAGGAAACGCGTACCGTAGCCCGCAGCGGGAATCAAGGCCTTCATCGACATCTCCGCGCGTTAGTCGGCGAAGTAGGCCGCATAGGCCTTCTTCGTGTGCAGGCAGTCGTGGCGCGACGCCAGTTCCCACGGCGCATGCATATTGAACAACGGCGTGCCGAAATCAATGACATCCATGCCGAAACGCGCCATGAACTTCGCAATCGTTCCGCCGCCGCCCTTCTCGGCGCGACCGAGTTCGCCCATCTGCCAGTCGACTTTCGCACCGTCCATGATGCGACGGATTTCCGCGACGAATTCCGCCCGCGCGTCCGACGCACCGCCCTTCGACGCCGCGCCCGTGTACTTGATCGCCGCCGGACCCTTGCCCATCTTCGCCTCGTTCCCCGTGGAATCGGCGTCCGGGAAATGCGGGTCGCTCGCGGCGCACACGTCAGCCGAAAGCATCGTCGAACGCTCCAGCGCCCGGCGCACATCGATGTCGCGCGCATTCTTCGTCTGGCGGTCGAGCAGTTCGGCAACCGTGTTCTCGAAGAACGTGCTCTCCATGCCCGACGCGCCCACGCTGCCGATTTCCTCCTTGTCGCACAGCACCACAGAACAGGTCTTGCGCGGCGTCTTGCCCGCCTTCGCGAGATCCATCAAAGCGCTCAGACCGGCATACGCGCACACGCGGTCGTCGTGACCATAGGCCGCGATCAGGCCGCGGTCGAAACCGACTTCACGCGGTCCGCCCGCCGGCACGATTTCGAGTTCCGCGCTGAGGAGGTCTTCCTTCTCGATGCCATACGTCTTCTTGAGGTAGTCTTCGATCGGCCCCAGCGAAGCGAGCACGTCGAGATCTTCGGCCGCGACGAGGTCCTTCGCCTGCTTCGTTTCCTGTTCCTTGCCGAAGTGCGGCAGGATGTCGCTGATCATGAACACCGGATCTTCCGGCTTGTCGCCGACGGCGATCTCCACCTTCGTGCCATCCTTCTTGACCACGGTCCCGTAGAGCGCCAACGGCAACACGAGCCACTGGTACTTCTTGATGCCGCCGTAGATGTGCGTATCGAAATAGGTGATGCCGCCCTTCTCGTAGATCGGACGCGGCTTGAGGTCGAGCCGCGGCGCGTCCGTATGCCCGCCCACCACGCGAATGCCGTCGAGCACCGGTTCCTTGCCCGCAATCGCGGCGAACAGCGTCTTGCCATGATAGCCGCGATAGACCCAGTCGCCCGGCTTGAACGTCTTGACCGTGTCGAGGTTCTTGAATCCGCACTTCTCCAGCAGGCGCACGGCCTCGGCATAGCAGCGACGCTCCGTCTTGCCCTTCGCCAGGAAGTCCATGTACGCCGCACAGTAGGTCTCGAGTTCTTTGTCTTTCTTCATTTCGAATGCTCCTTCAATCACGAATTCTCCGCAAGCGGTTTACGCCGCACGATCGTCGCCGTCGCCGCCAGCAAAACGGACGGCAGCACGAGGACGTTCACAAACAGGCTTTTCAGCAAGGCGGACCATTCGACGCATTTGTCCGTCGCCAGGTCCGACAGCGGCTCGGCGCTGCTCACCGTCTGCGTAATGCTGCAGATGAGACGCGACACGGCCAAGCCGAAACGCTCGGAGAACTTCGTGTCCATCTCGTCCGGGAACTGCGCCACCACGCTCGGCGCCATCAACGTGACCATCACCGCAATGAGCGCCGTGAAGATCGCCACGGGACGCGACACGGCCGCGGACAGGAAGAGTCCGAACGCCGCCAGCAGCGCCACCGCCGCGAAGGTCTGCGCCAACGAGCGCGCCAGGTTCGCCACGAACGAATCGGCCGGCGTGAGAATCTCGAGGTCGCGCCGCGGACGCAGCATCACCGTTTCGCCCCCTGTGTTGGCGAAACGCAGGGACACGATCCCGACGGCATTCGTGCCCTGCTGCGCGGACGCCAGCAGATTCGTCGACGCGGCGGCACCTGCCACCAGCGGCGCGTCCAGCACGGACTGCGTACTGTACTTCACCGGCGCATGGTAGGGTCCAAACGCAAACTCGCCTTCGAACGCCGAACGCATTTCGAACTGCGTCGCGAACCGCACGCGCACGAACAGTTCGCGATTGGTCGCCGCCAGCGATTCGGCAAACGGCCACGCAAACGTCTCGCCTTTGCGGATGACATCGTAGCGGTCGAGTTCCTTGTTCGTCAAAAGGGACAGCACCGCGCTCTTCGGCGCCTTCTTCACATTCTCCGGCGTGCGCGGATCGGCGAGATACGCCGACATCGCCGCACGCGCGCAATCCACCGTCGAGGGCAGCTGCGGCGCATGATGGTGCAGACAGCGCGGAGCATCCGCGAGCCGGCACGCCGTCAGCGCCCCGGAGAACGCCAGCGATACCGCCGCCACCGCACACAGCGCAAGCCACTTGCCGCACGCCACGCCAAAGGCCGACGCGGGACGCACCACCGTCAGCGACAGCCGGAAACGCTCACGTTCCTGCGCGAAGAAACCGCAGGCGCACGCGAGAATCGTCACCGTGATGAACGCCACCGTGGCCCCGGGCACCGCGCGCACGAACATCTCGCGCCATCCGGCCGCCGTGCCGTCGCTGCGCACGATCGCCGGCAGGAAGGCATGCGCCAATGCCGTCGCCACCAGAAGCAGCGTCAGCACATGGCCGCGAACAAGCGCACGCCAAGCAAGGATGAACGACGCCTTCACGACTTGATCCCCAAGCGCTCCACAAAGTAGTCTTCCAGCGCATGGCGCTTATCCGCCGCCGCATCGACGATGTCCGCCACGCGACCCGCGCCCACCACTTTCCCGTGGGAGAGAATCGTCACGCGCGAACAGACATCCTGCATGTCGAAGAGCTGATGCGACGTCACGAGAATCGTCAGACCTTCGGCGGCAAGGCGGCGGATGAGCTCCTTCACCTCACGCGTCCCGATCGGATCGAGACCCGAGGTCGGCTCGTCGAGAATGAGCAGCTCCGGACGCGACACGAGCGCACTGGCAAACGCCACACGACGCGCCATGCCCTTCGAGAAACCGCCCACGGGACGATTCGCGTTCGCCGTGAGACCGACCTGCTCCAGCAGTTCCGCCGTGCGCGCCTTGGCGGTCTTGCGATCAAGGTCCGACAGCCCCGCATAGTACATCACCGTCTCACGCGCTGTGAGGAACGGATGAAGATAGGAAAGTTCCGGCAGGTACCCCAAACGCGCCCGCGCGGCACGCGACCGCGGCGGCAGCCCAAAGAGCTTGACCGAACCCGCCGTCGGCGCAAGAAGTCCGAGAATCATCTTGATCGTCGTCGACTTGCCCGAGCCGTTCGGACCCAGCAGGCCGAACACATCGCCCTTCTCGACCACGAGGTCGATCCCGTTCACGGCCTCGGCCACAGGACGAAACCAGAAGTCGCGGAATGTCTTTCTGAGTCCGCAAATCTCAATCACCGGTGCGCACGCACTCACGGCAACTCCCTTCTCTGCAACAGCAAGGATCCGGCGATGAGCCAGAATGCCACCAGGCACGCGGCTGCGGCAACGGCCGCACCCGCCTCGCCCCAGGGCAACGCCCCTCCGCCCGCCAGACGATCCACCAGCCAAAAGCGGTTGATCTCCGGCAACACGGCCCGAATGGGCCACACAAAAGACGTCAGCACCGCACCGGCCACCAGCGCCGCCGTAGGCGCCGGCTTGAGCCGCACCGCCAACGCACCGGCAAAGGTGATGAACACGCAGCAGCCGCTCGCCAGCACGCCCAGCGCGGGGACGATGTTCCAGGCCATCACCTGCAGGGTGACGCGGAAACCGCCTTCGCCGAACGGCATCGCCAGCAACAGCGCGAGCGGCTGGGCCACGGCCATCAGCACACACGCGGAAACGCAGAAGCGCGCCCGAATGAAACGATTCAGCAGCGCTGCCAGAATGAATCCGCCCAAGGTGAGACCGAAGCCGGCGGCAAGTCCAGGCGACCACACGCGCGTCTCGGGTCCTTCGCACAAATCGGCGATCGCCGCGCCAATGGCCGACGAATAGGTCGCCAGCACCGTCGCCGCCGCAATGGCCACGAGGAACAACGCGAACGAAGCGACGACACCCGCAATCTTCGCGCAGAAGAACAGCGCGCGCGGCACCGGACGCGCCAATGCCGCCGCCGCCGTACCGGACGCAATCTCGCCGCCGATCGCCCGCACGGCCGCCGCCGTCGCGAAGACGAGTCCGAAGACGAGCAGCGCGGAGAAACCGCACTCGCGCGCCAGGCGCCCGGCTTCGCCGAACTGATGGTAATGGAAGACCGGCGCCAAATGCACGGTCGACAGCGCAACAAGAAAGAGAATCGCAGAAAGCGGTTCGGCCAACGCTTCAAGCGTGGCCGAACGTGCGAGAGCTAAAAACCGACGCATGCGCGTCGTCCTCACCCTTGAATGAACGGCATCGCGTTCGCGCTCGCGTCAGGGCCCACGCCTTCCAGATAGAAGAAGTACGCCACCGCGCCGATCGCAAGCAGAGCCGCCAATGTCGTCAGAATCGAAAGCGTCGCCACCCAGCTCGGCACACCCGCGCACTCGCCCTTGCTCGAAACAGGCGCGAGCGGCTTGAGGTCGCCAATCGGCATATCCGGGATGTCGGCGACTTCCGGCTCCGCCGCCGGCTCGGGCTTCTTCACGCCGAGCGTCGGCTTCTTGACGCCGAGACTCGCCGCACCCGGACGGTGCAGCTTCATCGTCTTCTTCTGCGTGTCGGTCGCCGACGCGTCTTCGGCCGGAGCCGCCGGCTCGGCCGGAGCCGCGAGCGGCGCTGCAGGCGCGGGAGCCGGTGCGGCGGGCGTCAACGGCGCAGGACCCGCCGCCGGAGCCTTGAGGTCGGTCGGACGACGCAGACGAATCGTCTTGAGCGGCGCCGGACCTTCCTTCGCCGGCGCAACGCCGATCGCGGATTCAAGCGAGATGCGCGAGGTCTTGGACTTCCCCGCCTGCTGCTGCGCAGGCGTGATGATGCCTTCGGCGATGATGCCCGTCTTGCGGAGCGTCGCCTGCACCGGGATCGGACCCGTCACCGACTTGAGATTCTGCGTCGCACGCTTCAGCGTGGGCGGAACGGCCTGCGCCGAACCCGCAGCCGGACTCAACGGCGCTGCCGCCGGTGCGGCCGCTGCAGGGGCCGCGGGAGCCGCAGGCTTCGCGGCCGGCGGGACACCCAGCGACATCGGCTTCGGACCGCCGATCGTCGGCTTGTGAATCATCGGCTTGCGAATAACGGGCTTCAGCTTGATCGTCGACGCGCCCGCACTGCCGGCAGCCGGTGCCGCCGGAGCCGGTGTCGCTGCAGGCGCAGCGCCAAACGGAGCAACTTTCGGAGGAACGCTTCCGCCTTCCGCCGGGGTGATGGGGGTCATCTCAACTTCTTCAGCCATGTTATTCTCCAATCCAACTTGTCCTAAAAATCATTCACGCGCGGCACGCCTGTTAGACGGCCATCACTTCCTTTTCCTTCGCCTTGAGTTCGGCGTCGATCTTCGCAATGCCGTCGTCGGTCGCCTTCTGGACCTTGTCCAGCCCCTGCTTGAGATCGTCTTCGGAAATCTTCTTGTCCTTCTCGAGCTTCTTGAGCGCTTCGTTCGCGTCACGGCGCACATTGCGCATCGCAACCTTCTGCGCTTCGGACAGCGTCTTCGCCTGCTTCACGATCTCTTTACGACGCTCTTCGTTCAACTCGGGAATCGTGATGCGAACGACCTTGCCGTCGCTCTGCGGCGTGACGCCGAGATTCGCAGCCAGAATGGCCTTCATGATTCCGTCGATCGTCGTGGGATCGAACGGCGTGATCTTGATCTGACGCGGCTCGGGCGTCGAAATCGTCGCAATGTTCTTGAGGGGCTGCTTCGACCCCCACGCCTCGGCTTGCACGCCGTCGACAAGCGCAGGTGACGCCTTGCCCGTACGAAGGCCCGAAAACTGCGCCTTCAACGCGTCAAAACTCTTGGCGATCTTCGCCGTTGTATCGTTCAGAACTTCAGAAACCGTTTCCATGGAAAAATCCTCTTGGTGTTTGAATGTTATGATTATAGCAAAAAAAACGCAGACGCGCCATTGGAAAATCGAAGTGGATTGGAGATTGAAGATTCAGGAGCAATGGGGTATAATAGGCGCCTCTATGAATACGCCTGACATCGAATTGCTTGCCCCGGCAGGATCCTTTGAAACGGCGCTTGCGGCTTTCGCCGCCGGTGCCAATGCCGTCTACCTGGGACTCAACTCCTTCTCGGCCCGCGCCGAGGCCGTGAACTTTTCGCCCGACGAACTGCGCGACTTGCTGGCCTACGCCCACAGCGCCACACCCCGACGCGCCGTCTATGTGACATTCAATACCGTCCTCGACGAGGACCAGCTGCCGCAGGCCGTCGAAACGCTTGCCCTTCTGGACGAACTCGAACCCGACGGTCTCATCGTGCAGGACCTCGGCGTCGCGCGTCTCGTGCACCGCCACTTTCCCCACCTCGCCCTCCACGCCTCCACCCAGCTCGTCGCCCACAATCTCGAGGGCGTGCTTGCGCTGAAGGAACTCGGTTTCGTGCGCGTGGTGCTCGCGCGCGAACTGCCGCTTGAGGACATCCACCTCATCGCCCAGCGCAGCGGCGTCGAAATCGAAGTGTTTGTACACGGCGCGCTCTGCTATTCGCTGTCCGGACTCTGCCTCTTCTCCGCCATGGAGAAGAACCGCTCCGGCAACCGCGGGAAATGCGCCTACTGCTGCCGGCTCGGCTATGCCGATGCGACGGGCGCCCGTTCCCTTCCTTTCTCAATGCGCGACCTTCGCCTCGACGAATCGCTGAACGCCTTGCGCGACGCCGGTGTCGCCTCGCTCAAGATCGAGGGCCGCATGAAGTCGGCCCTCTACGTCTCGACCGTGACTTCGCACTACCGCCAGCTGCTGGACGGCGTTCCGGTCACGACGACGCGGGCCGATCTCGAAACGGTCTTCTCGCGCCGGACAACGCCGCTCTACATCAACGGCTACCCCAACGGCAGCTCGTCCGTCGACGCGTCCCCGATCGACCCTTCGTCGCTCGGACACCTCGGTACGCCGATCGGCACCATCAAGCGCCTCACCAAGGACCGCGAGGGACGCACCTGGCTGCGCGTGCATACGAACCGCGCACTTGAACGCCATGACGGACTCCAGTTCCAGTCCGACGGCGGCAAGCCATTCGGCTTCGGCATCACCGACATGCGCGTCGCCCTTTCACGGACCACGGTCTTTTCCGTACGCGCCGGCAGCGATGTGGAAATCCTCGTGCCGGACAATCTGCTTCCACATCCCCCAAGCGCATCTTCTTCCAACTCGAACCCGAGAAGCTACTCGACGTTTCAACCGTCCGAGGCTCCGACGCTCCATTCGGGCGTCACGGTCTACTGCTCGGCGTCGAACGAGGTCAAGCGCCGCTTCCCGGTGCCGTCGTTCCGGCCTTCGGACTATTCGACCGGCGCCTCGCTCGCGCTCACCGTCACGCTGACCCCTGCCGGAATCGATCTCGCCGCAACCTGCGCGAACCCCGAACTTTCCGTCACCCTTTCTCTCGCGCGCGAGTTGACGCCCTCGCAGCATCCGGAGCGTACCGAAGAGGCCGTCCATCGCGCCTTCGCCCGTCTGGGTGGAACGAACTGGTCGCTCGGTGCCCTGACGATTCTCGATGCCGACCATCTCTTCGCCCCCGCGTCGGTCCTCAACGACCTCCGCCGCGCACTCGTCGAAAAGCTCGATGCGCTGCGGGTTGCGAACCGCGCTGAAAAAGTCGCCGCAATCCAATCGGAGATCGCCTCGGTTCCGCCGTGTTCCACGGGCTCACTGCCCGTGCGCGTGCTGAAGATGCGCCTCGACCAGCCGCTGCCGGAAGACAGCGGCGACTACGACGAACTCGTGATCGCCGTTGGACACCGCACCGGGAAGGAAGTCGAGGCCGCCTTGCAGACGCTCGCCGCCGAAGTCCGCGCGCGCGCCGAAGAAGGCGGAGACGCCGCGCCGACGCTGCGTCTCGCCCTGCCGGTATTCACCCGCGAACACGACTTCAACGCCTTGCGCAGCATGGTCAAGCATATGGTCAAAGCCGGCATCTCCGCCTGGGAGGCCGCCGACCTCGCGACGTTGCGCCTGCTGCGCCAGCTCGGCCTCGCCGACATCACGGCGGACTGGACGCTCTACGCGTTCAACTCCGTCGCACGCGCCGCCCTCGCGGAACTCGGTCTCACCCGCCTCGTCCTCTCGCCCGAGAATTCGGAAACGAACCTCCAGACACTCGCGTCATTGGCCGTCCAGTCGCCGATGCCCGGCTACGAGTTTCTGCAGCAGCAGTCGACGCCGCTCTTCATCTCGCTGACACGTCCGGAAACGGAAGACCCCGCACAGCTCACGGGACTCAAGGGCGACACCTTTACGAGTTTCCTCTGCGACGGCCTGTGGCTCACGACGCGTCCCGAGCCGCGCCGCTTCCGCCTCCCCGGAAACGTGCAGACGACCCGCGTGGACATCTCCTGGGACCCCGCCGATCGATCGCGAGATTCTTAAGGGTGACGACAACACGGACATCTTGGCGAAATCCGATTCCGGCGTAGCCCGCGCGCAAACGGACTGTCAATGGTTGCCATGGAATTACCTGTGGCGCGGGCGTTGTAGCCGGATCGGATTTCCCGAAAATTGCGTATGCCGAAGGCATCTGCGTACATAATGTGACGAACCCGCCACTAGACAGACCCACACTCATACCCGAAGAACGAAAAAATCTCGTCTTGCCGGATTGGCAAACGAGATTTTTCTTTTTTCTGCGATTGGCGGAAGGAGGGAGATTCGAACTCCCGGTAGACTTGCGCCTACACAACCTTTCCAAGGTTGCACCATCGACCACTCGGACATCCTTCCAAGCAGAAAAAGCGACGAGTATTGTATCATTTCCCGCCGCAGAAATCAATCTGATTTTTTCGGTAATCGGCCATCAGCCACACGACCGATGTCAGCGTTCTGTTTCTATCACGACCTTGGTTTTGTTCCCTTCGCCGAACCAACTGTCCGTATCCAACCTGGGGCCAAGAAAACGAATTCGTTTCAGTGCGGGACAATCAGCAAAGACTCCACTGTCGACTTTTTTGACGCCCCCTAAAAATACGGCCTCCTTCAATTTCTCGCATCCCTTGTACGCCAACGCGTCAATGCGTTCTAGCCCTGCAGGCAATACGATTTTCTCAAGGTTCGCACACTCGTAAAAGGCACATTGGCCCAATTTCTTCAATCCCGACGGCAATCGAACGGATCGAAGGTTCACGTTATAATAAAAGG
>JAZUGW010000238.1:0-6387 GCA_045641465.1 Kiritimatiellia bacterium
CAGTCCCATTCTGGATGAACCAATTCCCCCGTTTCCACCCCACGATCAAATCCGTCTCATCGGGTTCAAGAACACCGTTCGTATTCACATCTTCCCCAAACGCCGCCTCGACATTGTTCGAAGGAGTTGCAATACACGACAACGACAACGAAAACTTCGCCGCCCCGCGCTGCCACGAAGAAATGACGATATTTGTCATAACCTCTGTGTCGACATGCGCGACGGGCGGCAATGACAACGCCCCCAGCTCCGACGCCCACACCGACGCCGTGACAAAGAGGAACAAAACTAGAATGGCTTTTCTCATCCGAACAGTATTATACATGATTTTTCTTTCATCGTATAGTTTTAAATCATCAGCTTGTCCGAATGATGTCGCTTGTAGTTCTCCATCTGTTCGAGGACCCGGCGGAAGACCTCGTCGTCCCAGTCGGGCGGATAGCCCTCGGTGTAGAGCAGCGTCGTGAGGTCGGTGGCGAGCTGGTTGCGGAGATTGTCGTTGTTGAGCCAGTCCGCATAGACCGAGGTTCCGTCGATCAGCTTTTTGATCTTACACGCAAGGGCCTTGCACCGATCGTCGGGATATTCAAACTTGTGCGTGTCGCGCAGATCCACGAGAATGTCGTAGAAGGACTTCTCCTCGAAGGTGATGCCGAGGTCCCTAAATCCCTGCTTGTCCTTCTCGACGCCTTTGAGCAGGTCGAGTAGCTTGGCGGACAGTTCCTCGATGCGCCTGTCGAGGACGTTCGTCACGGCGTTCACCGTGTCCGTGGCGACTTCGTTCGCGAAGGTCAACCTGTCGCGGGTGTTGTATTCCTCGACCGTCTCTTCAAGCATCTTCTCGAAATAGTCGGCCCTCACCTTGTTGGTTTTCCGATAGTCCCTGATCGAACGCTTCAACAACCGCACGAGCAGCTGGAACTTCGTGTTCGGCATTTCGACATCGTTCAGCTCTTCCATGAAGTCGTCGCCGAAAACGAACTCGCCATCCCCCACTTCCTTTCCGAGGATGGTCTCGACGCCAGTACATTGGAGCGCTTCTTCGACCATCTTCTCGACGGCCTTGTTCATCTCCTCCGTATGACGTTGGGGCTGGGTCAACTTCATGAGGTAGGAATGGATGCCCATGAAACACTGGCTCCACGCCGTCTGCTCGTCGGAGAGCACACCCGCCGGATTGCAGATCGCAGAGGCGGCGCGCAGGCGCCTGACATGGCCGGAAAACTTCCCCAGGAATCCGACTTCTCCAGACGCCTCGTCCTTCACCGTGTTCGCGAGGACGAACTCGGCGGCCGTCTGCAGGAAATGCAGCTTCTCAAGCGGACTTCCCCTGAAGAAAGGTTCGAAGTCCAGCCGGGAACAGAGCTCCTTCAGAATCGTCAGCTCCGTCACCAGGATCTTGAGCGCGTTGTCCACATCGCGCTCGGAATCCCCATCGTCCCCGTCGCCGCCGTACTGCTTGAGCGCCGCCTTCATGTTCTCGCGGATGCCGATGTAGTCGATGACCACGCCGTTCCGCTTCTGCGGATAGCGGCGGTTGACACGCGAGATCGTCTGGATCAGCGTATGCTTCTGCAGCGGCTTGTCATTGTAGAGGAATGTGAGCGACGGACAGTCGAATCCCGTGATCCACATGTCCACGACAATCGCCAGGTGGAAGTTCGACGCATCGTCCTTGTATTCGGCGGCAAGGGCCTTGCGCGCCTCGGCGTCGCCCAGAAGGTCGTACATCTCCTTCGGATCTTTCTCCGTGCGGGTGGCGACCAGGTTCACATAGGGCACCTCGTGCAGCTTCTCAAGCTGGTCCTCGGTGAGGTCCGCCGTGATCAGCGCCTTGCGCGGCTCGCACCATTCCGGACGCAACCGCCGGATCGCCTTGTAGAGTTCATAGGCGATGGATCTGTCCGAGCAGGTCACCATCGCCTTCTGGACAACGCAGGGACGGTCCGCGCAGCGCGTCTCGTAGTCGGCGACGATGTCGCGCGCCACACGCTCGAGCCGTTTCGGATCGCCCAGGATCATCTGCATGTCGCTCATCGCCTTCTTGGAGAGCGCCACATCCTCCTCGCCCACCCCCTCCTTCTCGCACTGGCGGTAGTACGCCTCAATGGCCTCCGCCTGGGCCCTGTCGAGGAAAACGCGCGCGAGACGCGGATCGTAGTAGATCGGCACGGTGATGCCGTCGCGCTGCGCCTGCTTCATCGTGTACTCGTCAACGATTCCGCCGAACACCGCCACCGCCTCGTCGATCGGCGTGCCCGTAAAACCGCAATAGGTCGCGTTCGGCAACGCATCCCGCAGATATTTCGCAAAGCCATACGAAACAAATGCGCCCAGATCGGTCGTCTTGAGTTTCGACCCGATGTTGTTCTGGGAGCGATGGGCCTCGTCGCTCATGCAGATGATGTTGGCGCGGTCCGACAATTCTCCCGTCGACTCGGTGAACTTCTGGATCGTGGTGATGTAGAATCCCCCCGAGCGACGACTCCTCATCTCCTCCGCAAGTTCGGTACGCGAATTGAACACCCGGATCTCTTCGTCGCAGAGAAAAGTCTTCGAGTTGCAGAAGAGCTTGCCGGCCTGGCTCTCGAGGTCTTCTCGGTCGACAATCAGCAGGATGGTCGGGCTGCCCAGCTTCGACTGGCATCTCAGCACCAGCAGACGCGCCAGGAAGAGCATCGTATAGGTCTTGCCGCACCCCGTGGCGCCGAAGTAGAGCCCGCCCTTCCCGTCGCCCTTGCCGCCCGGCGTCCGTAGTGCGGAAAGGATATGCGCCCGCAGCTTGCGCGCCGCGAAGAACTGCGGGTACCGGCAGACGACGGCGACTTCCTTCTCCTCGCCCTCCTCCAGATCGGGGAAGTAGAGATAGTCGCGGAAGATCTCGAGCAGACGCTCGGGCTTGAGCGCCCCTTCGACCATCGTCTCGACCTCGCCCACACCGCTCTCGGCGTCGTCTTCGTTCTCCACCTTCTTCCACGCGTAGAAATACTCGAATCCCGAGACGCTGGTGCCGAGCCGCGTATGAGAACCATCCGAGACGACTGCGAGCGTGCAGTATTTCATCAGCGCCGGGATGTCGCCCCGATACCGCTTCGTGATCTGCCCGTGTGCCGTCTCGATGGTGGCGTGCTCGTTCATCGGATTCTTAAGTTCGATGACGACGAGCGGAATGCCGTTCACGAAGAGAACGACATCGGGGATCCGCACCTTGTCGCCCTGATGGAACTCGTACTGGTTCACACAGCGGAAGATGTTCCGTTCCGGGTGGACGAAGTCGATGTAGTCGAGATGGAACGGCGTCACGCCGGGCGTCTTCGGCGTGACGTCATAGCCGTCACGCACGAGTTTCGCGGCCTCGACCATCGACCGGTAGTGCGTAGTTCCCGAAACGTTCTCCATCTTGGAGACGACGGCGGCAAACTCACTCGCCGTCAACCCCTTCTCGGCGTAGTGCGACCGCAGATACGACTCCAGATCATCCACGATCAGCGCATCCGTCATGCGACGGTGCAACGAAGGGCCAAACGCCGTCGACCAGCCGCTACGCTTCAGCAGCTCGACGAACGCCTCTTCAAACGTACTCTCATAATACACATTCGCCATCACGCACCCTCCTTCACCACCCACTGCATCAAGGCAGGGCAGATTTCACGACTCTTCGCATCCGCCTCGGCCGCGATCTTCTTCGCCTCGTTCGCACACCGGTACAAATCAACCACCGCCTGCTGGATATTCAACGGCGGCAGAGGGATCTTCACGCGGCACATATCATCCCAGTTGAAAGTCTCTCGGGCGCTTCCCCAGGAATTAAAGCGGGCAAGGCGATCAAACTCTGCTCGACAAAACCAAAGATACAAGAACGAGGAGTTGAGTCTTGATTCATCCACGGAGAACACCGTCGAGATTGATGACACAAGATAGGTCTCATTACTTTTATTGAAACCCAAACTAACTCGCTCTCCCCGACGTGATGTGTCTGAGACATATGCAAATTGAAAAGGTTTCAACAATTTGTACGAAGATAGATTAACTCCTTGTAAATTGGCTGCCGTTGCAATAACCTCTTTTGCCGTTGACAACCCCCTCACGGAATCCGCGTCCAACGACAAATCATGATTTCGCTGATCCTCTTGTACCAGCATCGGCCCGATTTTGACCATCGGCCAAGTCTTCTTCAGTTCCTGGAGATAGCTGCGGCAGAGCGCAAGCAGCGGCGCGGCGAGCCGTTCGTTCTGTTCCTTGAGCATCCGCAGTCCCTGCCACGCCTCAACGACCTTCCGCTGTTCGGCGATCGACGGAACGGGGAGTTCGATATCACAGAAACGTGACCAATCAAGATTGGCTCGAACGCTTGAATCGCTTAAAAACCATCCCCTACGATCAGACTCTAATCGATTGAAGTATATAAAGAAAAACTCAGGAAGCATTCTAGCATTCTTCAATCTGAATGTCATATAAGCTGGGGAAACAAGAGCGTTGTTCTTCCCTGAATACAAACCAATTCGAATGCAGACATCTCTTCCAGTTTGCATACCAGAAAAAACAAATGTTCCAGGGAGAACCGTTTTGTACTTCGAAAGATCAACTCCGTCAAGATTGGCAGCTGTCGGCATAAACGACTTGTCCTTGTTTAGTCCAAGCACCTCTGATTCTGCAACATTAGCACCACGTAGATCGTAGTCCTCAATCATATCACCGACTCTAATCTTTGAACAGTACATTATCTTCCTCACTTGGAGTAACCGAGCGCCTTGAGTGCGGCGACGAGTTTGAGACCGTTCTTCACCTGGCGTTCGACGAGCGCAGTGGACTCAGCGCCGATCGTCTTGAGCGCCGTCTGGTAGTCGAGTTCCGTGTCACGGTCGACGAATTCGATATAGCGCGAGGGTACGAGCGAGTAGTCCTTCCCGGCAATTTCCTGTTTCGTGGCAGAGTAGTAGAGCTCGGGCTTCGCGTAGGACACCCCGCCCGTCGTCTGCCAGTCGTGGTAGATCTTCACCGCGGCGGCGATCTGCTCGGGCGTGAACTTCACGTACTTCTTCTCGTAGACCGTCTCGTTCCAGGTGCGGAGATCGACGAAGAGCACTTCGCCCGAGCGGTCGCGCAACGTGCGGTCGTGGTAGACGCCGCCGCGCTTGTTCTGGTTGAGGATCCAGAGCGTCACCGAGATGTCCGTCGAATAGAACATCTCGCGCGGAAGAACGATGATCGCCTCGACCTTGTCGTCCTCGATTAGCTTCCGGCGGATCTCCTTCGTATCCGAGTCGTCGAGCGCGCCGTTCGCCAGAAGGAACCCGCCCACACCGTCCGCGGGGTTGAGTTTCGAGAGGATGTGGAGAATCCAGGCGTAGTTTGCGTTCGACTCGGGCGGAACGGGATACCCCTTCCAACGGATGTCGTCCAGCAGGGCATCCGGCTCGCGCCATTTCTTGAGATTGAACGGCGGATTGGTCATCACGTAGTCGACCTTCAGGTCGGAATGCTGGTCGTTCGTGAAGGTCGAGGCCGCCTTCGCGCCCAGGTGGTACGAGATGCCGCGCACGGCGAGGTTCATCTTCGCGAGACGGAACGTGGCGGGCTCGGACTCCTGACCGTAGACATTGATCGTCTTCGTGTTGCCGCCGTGCGCCTCGACGAGTTTCGCACACTGGATGAACATGCCGCCCGAACCGCAACAGGGATCGTAGAGCGTTCCGTCGAAGGGTTCGATCAACGTGGCAATCAGTTCCACCAGCGACCGGGGCGTGTAGAATTCGCCCTCCTCCTTGTCCGCATTGATGGAAAATGCCTGCAGATAGTATTCGTAGACACGGCCGATGAGGTCCTTCTCGCCGAACCGCTTCGGATCGATCTTGTCCAGTTCTCCCATCACGGCCTTGAGCACGGACGGTTCGAAATCGCACGAAACGAAAAGCCCCTGCGGCAGCGCGTTCTTGAGTTTCTCCTCCAGCCCGTCCAGCGTTCGCGTGGCGGCATCCAGGGCAAGGGCCTTCTGGTTGGCGGGTACCTCGTCGACAAGGTGGCGCCACTGGCAGTCTTCAGGCAGGAAGATGACGCCGTCCTGCCGGTAGGCGGCGGGTTTCCCGATCTGGATTTCGGCAAGTTTCGGTTGCGACTTGAACTTCTCGCGGATCTTCTCCTGCTGCGCCACAAACCGATCGCTCATGAACTTCAGGAAGACCAAGGTCAGCAGCACATCGCGCTTGTCGCTCATATCCGCCTTGCCACGCAGATGGTTCCGACAGGAGAACAGGATGTCCTCCAACCGCTCTTCCTTGACCTTCTTCATCGCCTTGGCCATTCCAAACCGCCTTCTCTCCGCCACCTACGAAAGACGGCAACACCATTTCGGCGGCATAAAAAAGCGTGCCTCGTTCGAGATATCTC
>JAZUGW010000239.1:0-2529 GCA_045641465.1 Kiritimatiellia bacterium
TAGATGCAACCGGCCGAACGCATCTCGTCGAACGTCACCGACGGCGTTTCAAATGCTGTCGCATCTTCGACAGCGGCCTCTACTTCTTCTTCCGGCGTGTCGTCGCCGAACACAGCGTCGGCATTGGCCGCAGGATTCATCAACGACGGATCGATGTTGTCCGACTCTTTATTCGTCTGATACAACTGCGCGAGCGTCTGCGCGTTTTTCTTGGCAGACTCGATCTCGAACCCCTGAAGCATCTGAACATCGATGAGCGAACCGAGCCCGGCGGTGAGAGGCGACTTCCCGCCACCCTGGTTAAAACGCCACCTCAACGAGACATAGGTCCAGTCACGATCAAGTGCACGACCGTTCGGATCGCAGTTGAGCACGTAGCACTTGCCAAGATCTTCGAACTCCGTCTTACCACGTTCGGCGTGCGACACGATGACGCCGCACCAACGACCGTTCGCGTTCCTGATGCGTCCGTTAGACTGCGACCATTTCGGGAACTTGCGCTTGAAAATGCCTTCCTTCAGGTTCGCCACGCAATCCGGTTCAAACTCCATGATGCGTCCGCAGTCCTCGTCCGTCACGCCATTGTCCATCAGCAGAACCATGCCGCCGCCAAGCAGCAAGGTCTTGAGCGAAATGGACAGCACCTCGTTGAGCCGGCATCCATCATAGAAGTCGGCCGACTCGCAGAACCGCGAGAACATATCCGTCATCGTCTTCTCGGCCTTCTCGTACCCAGGGCCGAAATCGAAATAGGCCTTGCCACCGTCATTGCCGACGACGTTGATTTCAAACTGTTTCAGCAGCGCGCACAGCGTTTCGTTGTTCCGAACGCCGTTGCGCGCGAGATCGATGAACTGGTTGCGTAGCGTCGCCGTCAGAATGGAATCCTCGCCGGTGGTCTCGATCTGCGGATATTCTCGCAGAGACGAATATTTGGAGCTGACGACATTGTAGCGGCCTGCCGCAAACCGTCCTACGCGGATATAGGCCGAAAGCAGCTTCTGCGTGACTTCGCGTTTCTTCGCGAGCGGCATGTTCGCCCAGGTCGGCGCCGCCTTGGCGACAACCGCACCGTCATTGTTCTTGCGTTTGCGCTTTGCCATGTCAACCCCTCACTGTGACCACATGCCGAATCAACGACGCTCCGCTCAAACGCCGATTAAGCGACGAGATCTGCCGCTCGATGCGGTCGAGCTCCGCGCGCATCTCAGACAACTGCCACATACTGTAGCTCTTGGATCCAGATCCGGACGAAACCGACGCAGACGACGCGCCGGCAAACGCCTCGTCATAGCGGCGTTTCTTTTCGGCGTGCTCGCGGATCAGCGCGTCGCGCGCATTCAAAATGCGGATGTGATTTCTGTCGGCCATGGCGCCATTATATCATCAAATTCAAGTTGTCAATCGCGCCCGCAATCGATTGTTTACAGACTCTGTAAACAATCGTTCTCAACACGCCGAAAAACAAAAAATCACGGCAGGGAATACACGCGCGTAACCGAGCGACCGCACGCGCTGCACTTCGAATATCGATATATCTTGCCATCCCGCTTCTGCGTGGACACCACCACGAACGGTTCGACCGCACCGCACCACGGGCACACTTCAACTGTGTGTCGAACAATCCTGGCCTTCAGCTTCGGACGCCTGATGCGCTTGAATTTCAGTGTTTTGCCCATGGACTCTTCCCGAACGGTCCTGTGCGCCTGGTAGCTGCCGGACGGACAGTTTTAACCTTTGATGCGTTCTCGAGTTCGGCGCGCGTGGCATCGCCGAGCATGGAATCCGGACTCCTGATTGACTGGACTCGAGGTGCTGTCAAAGACGGACGCGCCGGCGCACGATAGAGGTCTTTCCACGCGGCCAACGCAAAGCATCCCACGAGGACGTCGCCCCAATGGTTGTGACCTTTGTTCTCGTTGTGGTAATCCCACGCCTGGCGCAGCGTCTTTTCGTCTCGATAGGTTCTGACAAGCCGCTCGTACGTGACCTCGAGCGCAAACTCGTGATGGTCGCTCGCACGCCTCCCCCAGAGCGAACACGATCCAGGCGTCAGCGGTTGCGCCCGAAACGCGCATTGTGCTATTTCCCGCCAGTAGTCGACGTGCATGGCTAGATATTTCCTTGCTATCACCCTGCCGTTGATCTTCTTGAATGTCACCGCCGAATAGACCTTGTTCTTTTCAACCATCACCTTTTCGTCTTCACCTCTGCGCCTGGAAGACTTGTACTGTTTCCATCCTTGGCCATGCGAGCACAGCACCTCCATGCCGTACAGACGCTCGTTCGCGAACGCACCGACCACGGCGTAGACGTCCTTGGTCGCATAACCGGCATCGAAGCACATGGCCTTCGGAACAACACGCGTGCCGTCCCGAAGACGCAGTGGAACCTTTAGGACATCGTAGACGACTTCACGCATGGCCGTTCGGATGAGCCGTGACTTTTCATCGGGGCTTGCCCCCTTGGGCACGAGCGCGGATCCGTCTCGCGGAAATCGACCGTAGGCGACAACAGCCGTCACGCGCC
>JAZUGW010000240.1:0-2003 GCA_045641465.1 Kiritimatiellia bacterium
CCCGCCACGTCTTCGCCGAGGTACGGACGCGGTGCCACCAGATAGACCTTCGCCCCTGCGTCGGCTGCGGCAACCGCCGCGGAAACGCCGGCGGACGTTCCGCCCACCACCACGACATCCGCCTCGGCGACCACCTTGAGGTCACGTGCCGATTCGACAACGGACGCCGCACCCGTATCCCAAGAACCGACACGCGTCAAGGCATCCCCCCGTACACCCGAACACACCAATCCCAACATCAGCAAAATAACAATCTGTTTCATAATCATTTCCTTTTCAAGACAAGACGAAGGAATCGACCCTCTTAACAAGTTTCCGCTCCAACATCGACGCGATGTTGGAGCGGATGAGACGGATCCGGCTCTTCGCGCCGGTTCCATTACCGCAGAATCAGCGTCAGACCCGAGGTCACGTAGACGCCGTCGACGTCGACGAACACCCGATAGCGGGCACCCAGCGGAGCCTTGCACGTGTGGCCCGCGAGGTTCGCAGGCGGATTCTCGCCCCAGCCGATCACCGGCGCCTTGTTACTCGCCGGGCGCTTGCCGATGTCGACGGTCATCGTCGCACCATCCGCAAAGGAGAGCGACTGGCCGTTGATCGCGAACGTGCCCGCGAGCGTGCCGAGGTTGAACGAGGAACCGTCGCACATCACGAAGTTCTGGATGTAGCCCGGCGCCGTCGGCGTGTAGATGCCGTGAATGCGGATCTGGCCGCTTCCCTGCTTGTAGCTCGTGTTGCCGTAGCGCTGCTCGTAGTTCCGCACATCGACGTTCGCCCCCAGATTGAGGGCCGCGCCCATGCGCACGTCGGCGGTGCTCATATCGAGGGCCGTCACCGGATGGAACCAACCGCCGCTCGTGATGTTGAACGTACCGTTGGCCACAACCATCGACCTCTTCTGGAACGATAGCTCCTTGCCAACCGCCAACGGCACCGTCAGGGTATATCCGCCGAGATCGATCGTGCCGCTCGTGAAGCGCGTCGTGAACTGGGGATTGAGCGTCGCGTTGTCCAGCAACGTGATGCTGCCGTGGGCGCTCCACGAAGCATCGGCCGTCATGTCGCAGCCCGTATTCGCGAGCGTACCGCCCACGAGATTGAACTTGTAGACCTCGTAGTCGTAGTTGCCCTTCGTATCGAACGTCGCGTTCGTGTAGACGGTGATGTCGCCGCCGCCCCACGGGAGGGTTCCCGCCGAATACGTATTGCTCGTAGAGCCGCTCACCGGCGCGTAGGCGAGGCCTTCGCGCACCTCCGTGCCGCCAGCGTACGTCTGGTTCTGTTTCGCCATCGTGAGCGCACCCAACCCTTCCTTCACGAGCGTCAAGTTGCCCGCGAGGGTCAACGTCGTGTTGTTGACGGTCTTACCCTCCGCCACATCGACGTGCAGTTCACCGCACCGCATCAGCGGCGGCCGCGTGCGCGTGCTCGCCACGAACGCCGTACCCGACCCGCTCGCCTTGAACGAGTTGCCATTCGCCCGGTCGATCATGCCAATCGTACCGCTCGACAACTGCTTCGCCGGCACATAGTCGCGAATGAGCGTGCCATTGTCATAGACCTGGCAACTGAAGCAAGTGACGTTGTTGTCGTTTTTCGTCCGATTTCCAGTAGCCTTGGTGTTGTTGGCGAAGAGCCACAACGTACGAACCGCCGTAAACGCGCCCGACGTGAGCGTTCTCCGAAGCGTCGGCGCAGCCTCGCCCTGCTGGCAGATTCGGAAAGCGCCACGGTCGAGATCGATCGTCCCGCGCCACCCATTCGGCAAGATCGCGCCGTTGCCGCTGTCGCCCGACGAACCATACCCGACGTAGATCTGTCCGCCGTCGTTCGCCGCCGCAAATGCCGCCGACTTCCACCAGGAACCGCCATCGCCCGTGGTACCGAACCAGTTCTCCGACTTGCCGCCGACTTGAATATCCATCACGACGCGAGAATTCTGATTGGGCTTAAAGCCCGTATCCAGCCAAGCCCCCTTCGGCGCCCGAATGGAATCGAGC
>JAZUGW010000241.1:0-3097 GCA_045641465.1 Kiritimatiellia bacterium
GTGCTTGACTGGGACGAAGGAGCGGCGAGCTCAGAATCGGTTGTGGTTGAAAAAGAACCGGAAGGATCCTCGCCATTAAAGCCAATGGATTTCGCACTATATCTGAAGATTGGAGAAAGGAGATCATGAAAATCATCGGACGAATCTTGAAGGTAATTTTCTGGCTTGTGGTTGTGTTCGTGTTGTGGGGTGGTTATTGGCTGTTTAACAATGCCGTGTTGGCATTTGCCAGATTGTCACCGACGGGTGATTGGGGGTATTATGCAAATAGAGGGGAAATGCTGAAGAACCCCTACGCTGGAGCCGTGCATTGGTTTAGGGGATGGCGGGCGGTTCCCGTCGATGCGACCGATATTGCGTATGTAGGGGTCACGTCATGGGAGGGTGCCGGGCCCTGGGAAACACGGCTGACATGTCGTACGACGAAAAAGGCATTTGAGGATATGGCGAGAGTGTACGGCTATCACTTGGCGACCAATACGTTCGTGAACGTGATTGCGGAAGAGAAAGGGGGTATGCCGAATGCCCCGGAGACCTTCGTTGACGTGTTGCCGGAATTGTGGTCGTTCACTATGCCGAAGGAGTATTTGACGTTCACCTGCCTGACCAGGAACTATACAGGAATGATCATGCTGTTGGATTGTCGAACCGGTAAACTGTATGCAAGGTTAATCAATAGGATGTACAGACATAAGTTCGACTGGTCTTGGCTGGATGCCTTTCCCAAGTGCAGGGAACTGATGGATGATGGAAAAGGTTATTTGGTGCTTGATAAAGGTTATAGTCGATGAGCGCATGGATGTGAAGGTCATGGAATTCACAGTTGGCGATAGTGTTCGATTCGGATTCGGCTTCGCCAATCCGAACCATGCCGCGGCAGTGATCTGCGCGGTGGCGCCGTTCCTCTGGGGATGGTGGATAGGGAAGGTGGAGAGAAGAGGTGGAGGTGGACGGTGGAGGTTTGCCGTTCCCTTTGTTCTGAATGCGGCGTTGTGCGTGATGCTGGCGATGACGTTCTCGCGAACCGGACTCGTCGTGATGGCGTTGGAGGCGGCGGCGTGGTGGGGGTGGAGAAGAAGGTGGAGAGAAAAGGTCCCGTCTTCGCTTCGCTACGCCGCGGTAAAGGAGGTGGACAGTGGTGGGTTTGCCTCTTGCTGTTGTCGGGGCGACGGAGCGGGAAGCCGTCTTCGCGACGCTACGCCGTGCCAGGGGATTCCGCATCCCCGGTCGAAACATTCGATTATTCGATTATTCCGATTATTCGATTATTTCCCCATTCGGTTATTCAGTTATTCGGTCATTCTCTCCAGCCTCGTCATTTGGATGTGGCCGAGGATGACGATCGACGGGGCGATACTGAACCGCCCGAAGATCTGGCTCGCGGGGTTGCAGCTGTTCGCGGCGAATCCGTTCGGCGTCGGCTTCGGAAATTCGGGGCTCGTCGCGAGCGCGTTCCTGCTGCCGGACGGCGTCGAGGTGCGCACGCTCGTGAATTCGCATCTGACGATGCTCGTCGAGGGCGGACTCTTCATCGGCGGCGCGTGGCTCGCGTTCGTCGCCGCGGCGCTTCTGTCGCGTGCGACGATGCCGCGGACTCGGATCGCGTTCGCGGGACTCGCGCTCTCGTCGTGCTCGGCGTCCGTGTTCGACTGGCACGTGCTGTTCGGACTGGATGTCGCGCCGGATTTCGGTCCGTTGAATCTGACGCTGTCGTGGCTACTGTTCTCGGCGTTCGTGTCGATGGGGATCGTGTTGATCGTCCGCGGTTTCTCGTGGAGGCGCGTCGTTTTTGCCGCGGGCGGGGTGGCGGCGGTGGGGGTGATTGTGGCGGTGGCATGTGGACGGAGCGGAAAGGATTCCGCATCCCCAGTTGTTGCGGAAGGGTTTGTGACATGGGGTGATGGGCCAGTTGTGTACCATGACGCCGAGTGGGGATTGAAGGCGTTGAAGGAGCATTTTCCGCAGGGTGCGAGGATCCGGATCGAAAGTGGTGTGGAGGCGGTCGAGAAGGGCGGGCCGGATGTCTGGCTTTTCGGCGAGGTCGCTGAGTCGGCGGAAAAGTTCTGCGATCGGAAGGTGACGGTGGTGGCTCCGCCGGATTACTACGAGCCGCCGGCGAACGTGGTGGAAGTGAAGTGATGAAGAGAATGACAGTCGGGATGGTCGCCCTGCTGCTGGCGGCGACGGCATGGTCGGGCGGGAACGCGCAATGCATTACCGTCAAGACGAAGGCGGCGAACAACGCCGAGGCGAAGTTCTGGTACCATGTGCCGGAAGGATATGACGCGAAGCGCAAGACGCCGTATCCGGTGCTCGTCTATTTCGGAGGACGCAACTGCACCGGTGAGGCGGAGGCGTCCGGCAAACTCGGCTGGTCCGACTGGGCGGACGCGAACGGCGTGTTCCTGATCGCGCCGGGCTTGAAGGATGACGACTACTGGGAGCCGGAGGCGTGGTCGGGCCCCGCGCTTTTCGACGTCCTTCGCGAACTCAAGAAGAGCTACCGCATCGATGACGCGAAGCTCTGCTACTACGGTTATTCCGCTGGCAGTCAGGCGGCGAACCTGTTCCCGGCGTGGCGTCCGTCGCGTTGCCGCGGCTGGGTGAGTCACGCCTGCGGCGTCTTTCACGAGCCGACGGTGAAGATGCGCGGCGTGCCCGGACTCGTCACCTGCGGCGATGCCGATTCCGCCCGCTACGTGATCAGCCGCGATTTCGTCGCGAAGGCGAGGAAACGCGGAGTCGACGTGATCTTCAAGACCTTTCCGAACCATGAGCATGACGTCCCGCCGGATTCGCTGCGGCTCGCCAAGGCGTTCCTCGCGCATTGCATCAAAGGTGCGGTTCCTGGCGAGAAGCAGTTCGTCGGCGATGACGTCGACAACCTCTATTATCCCGCGGAAAGCGTCGAGGCCGAATTCGTCGATCCGTCCGAACGGGTCGTGCTGCCGACGGCCGCGATCGCCGAGGCATGGGGACGGCCCGGGGTGAAGCAGGCGGTGCCGAAGGCGTCCGTCAAGGAAGAGAGGATCCGGCTCCGGGCGAAGGGGGTTGAGTTCATCTGCCGGATTCCGCGGCAGTACGACCGCGATTCCCG
>JAZUGW010000242.1:0-52174 GCA_045641465.1 Kiritimatiellia bacterium
GGCGTCGTGATCACGGCAAGGTCGAGCTTCGGAGGATAGAAGTCCTTGAAATTCGCCGTTGCCCGCCAGGCCGGCAGCACGTCCGTGCCGATATGTTCGCGCACCCAGGGATGCGGTCCGCGCGAATTCGTGATCGGCCAACCCTTCACGGACGCATCGCGCGGGAACATCACTTCGCCGTTGAGCGAGCGGAACGCGAAGAACTCGGGAATGTTCTGGGAGATTTCCCGCGTCGTATAGTAGAGCTTGAAGAGTCCGCCCGCGTCGTGCACGGCCTTGATGATCGCATGCAGATAGGGCTTCGCATCGTCATTGTACGGATAGTTGATGTAGGGATTCTGCACCTTCGCATGATGCAGGTTGAACACCGTGCACCCTTCCGCAACCCGCTGCTTCGCCCAGGCCAGCAGCTGGTCGTTCGGCAGGTTCGCCCCATTATGATGATAGCGATCGGCGAAATGCTGTTTGAGATCGAGCGGATGGAACGGCGTCAGATAGAGGTCGAAATTGTACTCGCCCTGTCCCTCGCCGCGCGCAACGATCGTCGCCGCGCCGTCGCTCGTCCGATGTGCGAGATCGATCGACCCGTTTACACCCCAGCTCTCCGGCAGACGCAGCTTCTTCCACCGATAGTAGGCGTTGACCAGAGGACGCTCATAGTTGGCGCCTTTGAAACGCAAGGCCAGACCCGCATTCACGCGGCCCACCCAAACGGCGTCCTGATGGCGGTTGATGTTCCACGTCCAATGGAGCGGATCCTTCGGAAATGCGCCACCATTGCGTCCGAGTCCTTCCATGTACCGTGCCACGGAAGCGGGCAGCGTCACCGTCAACGACGCCGCCTTCACACCGACCGCCGGTACGACACGGAAACTGAGACTTCCGGTGTAGTCGCAACGACCGAACACGGAAAAGCCATTCGCACCGCCCACGGTGGCCTGCCACGTGACTTCGTCCGGCGCAATCTTCGTAAACGCGAGTTCCGCCGCCTTCCCCGCGTCACCGCAGGTGACGTCAAAGGACATCGGTTCGCTCAGCACATTGAACGCCGGCGCATCCGCGCGTGTATTGCTGCCGTTGTAATGGCTCACGATCTGCGCCGGCAGGCCATTGCCGCCCAGGACCAGCTCCTTGCCGGTCAGGCGGATGGTGCGCGTCGCACTGTCGACCGTCAACGGCGCAAACGGTTTCGTCACCACGGGTTCGCGTCCCAGCGAAGACGCGTTAAGCCAGCGCAGACGCGCAAGGCGCCACGCATCGGTCACGCCGCCATCTGCGAGTACGGACCCCTTCACGTCGAGCACATAGCGCACTGCGTGCCGTTCACCCGACGCCGCATCGGTCGCTTCCGCAACGAGTTCAAGCCGACGCCCCGCCGCGTCCTTCGGCACGACGACAATCGCCCAGAGCGGTTGCACCGCCCCGGCGGCGACGTCGAACGTCGGCTTTGAAATCAGTTCAATCGACGCAGGCTGAACAGCGCCCGTGGACACCACGCGCCAGGACATCTTCCGCGCCGTCTCGGAGACGACGCAGAACTGCACGGCGAACCATTCGCCCGGCTGCGCGCCGTACGTCAGATGCGCATCGCAGGAACTGCCCGGAACGAACCAGTGCGCCGGCTTGATGTTATTCCGCACGGGACGCATCCGAGATTCGACAAAGGTCCAGAACCCCTGCGCGTGCGTCGCCTTGTACGCCGCCCAGACAGACGGTTCAACCGATTTCTCCATCAACGCCAGAACAGCGTCGTCCGTCATCGGCCCCTCCGTCACCCCGGGGATGTTCGTCTCGGCCGAAACACCCTTCGTCCACGCGCCGCCAACAAGCGCGAGGAGTCCGACAACCAATACAACTTTCTTGACATTCATTTCATCAACTCCTCGCGTAAACGGCCATCCTTCAACCAACCAGCGAATCGATCAATGGTTTGAGTTCGGGGCAGTCGATTGATTCGACGGCGCCGCGATCGACGGCCGCTGCGTAGGACGGATCGATCGGCAGGCGGCAGGCGACGGGGATGTCGTGCTGCTTCGCAAGTTCGTCGACGCGGCTCGGACCGAACACCTCGAGTTTCTTGCCGCAATCAGGGCACGTGAAGTAGCTCATGTTCTCGACAAGACCAAGAACCTTCTTCTCCATCATGCCGGCCATGCGGACGCTCTTCTCCACGATCATCCCCACCAGCTCCTGCGGAGACGCCACCACGACGATACCGTCGACCGGCAGACTCTGGAACACCGTGAGCGGCACATCGCCCGTTCCCGGCGGCATATCGACGAACATGATGTCGATGTCTTCCCAATAGACGTCCGTCCAGAACTGCTTCACCGTGCCGGCAATGACGGGTCCACGCCAGACCACCGGATCGTTCGGATTGTCCACGAGCAGATTGAGCGACATCACGCGCACGCCACCTGCCGACACGCACGGCAGGATTCCCTGTTCGCATGCCATCGTCCCACCCGAAAGACCGAACGCCTTCGGAATCGAGGGTCCCGTGATATCCGCATCGAGAACAGCCGTACGAAGGCCGCGCTTCGCCGCGGCGGACGCCAGCAGCGACGCCACAAGGCTCTTGCCGACACCGCCCTTGCCGCTCGCCACGGCAATGACTTTCTTAACGGACGACCACTGGTTCAGCTTCGCCGAAAAATCGATTTTTTCCTTCCGCTCGCTGCAGTTCTTACCGCATGTCGAGCAATCATGAGTGCACTCTTCTGACATTTTTACCTTCCTTTAAAATCGTATTACCAGGCGGTGACCTTGACGGGACGATGATCCGAGGCCACCTTTTCCTCGATCACCTCGTGTGAAATGTGTTCGAACCGCATGCGATGCCGTTGCGAAATCGCGATGTAGTCATAGCAGTTCGTCGGCTCGTCGGCGGGATAGGTCTTCGCAAAATTCGTGAGCGTCGCAAACGCCCGACGCAACTTCTGCATGAGTTCAGTCGTGGGATCCTCCCCCCAGTCGCCCAGCAGGAAGAGCGGACGATTGACCTCGATCAAACCGGACAGCTTGACCACAGCAGCCGCGCGATCCTCTTCCTTCATCGGCAGATGAAGCACGCCGGCCGTAAAAGCCGGATACTCAACCAGAAGCACCTTTCCCCCACCGGGCAACTCGGCGATGCGATCCTTCGCCGGCATGTCTTTCACCAAAAGCGCCATGCCGACCTCGCCCTTTTCACGCGTCGAAGTCGCACACCAAAGACCTCTCAGTCCTGTGAGCTTTTCAAGTTCTTCCAACTGATCGACACCCTTGACGCGCGTCGTCTTGCGATCGACTTCCTGCACGGCCGTCACCGCGACATCCGCCTTCTTGATGACCTCGGCAATGCGCGCAAGATCGCGCGTGCCGTCCATCCCAAGACCGGCATTGATGTTCCACGAAAGGAACGTGCGACGGCGGAACGGCTCAATGAACATCTCGTTCGTCGACGCGAGCTCCCCCTTGATGATGTAATAGTAATGGCAACCGCCCGTCAGAGCCGCACCGGCGCACAGTCCCGCGCCGGAAAGGCTTTTGAGAAACATCCGTCTATTCATTTCGCCACCTTGACCCGTCCTGTCGTCCCGCGCGCGTGGAGCGAGGGATCGTACATGGCCTCCACCGAAGAACCCGGCAGAACGAACTCGCCCGCCCCCACCACGCGCACGGGATAGACGAATTTCACCGACGCCCCCGTATCAAGCGGGAATCGCCGCGAGAATCCGAGAACGCGATCATCTCGCACTTCGCGGCGCAAAAGCCACTTGTGGACATCCTTCGGAATAAACGGATAGGCTTCGGAGGCCAAGGGCGTCTGGTCGGGTTCAAAACAGGCCGGCAGAAGTTCCTCGAGCACCAGATCCGCATACAGCGTCTTCATCGGAGCCGACAGCGTCACCTCCACGATCAGCATCTCACCACGCACGAACGAGTCCGGCGCCGCCGCCGAACCGTCCGTCCGCAAAAAGCGACGCGACACGGAAATGCCCTTGGCCTCGCTGGGTCGTCCCACCACATTCGGCAGCGCAAGCGTGGTGACGGAGACGAACGAATCGCCCTCGCCACGATTCACCACCGTCACATCGCCGCCGCCCGTCAAGCGTTCCGCCCGCTTCGGCGACACGCGGCGTTCCTCGCCGCCATCCATCGAGAGGTACACGTCCGGCACGCCAATCGACGGCACGCGCGCCCGATAGTAGCTGCCCAGCGCGAGCAGCACATGCGCATTCGACGCAGTCGTGCCCCAATGTCCACAGGACGCATCGCGTTGCTTGATGAGGAAGTTCGCCAACTGCTCAAGCCGCGGATCCTTCGGGTCTACGTCCAATCGCGCCAGCAACTCAAATGCCGCCGATCTCACATCCGCGGGTTCGCCGACGACACCTTCCAGCAGCGTCTTCGCACGCGTGGCGTCCCCGCTGCGCTTGAACGCACGGGCCAGTCGGCTCACATCCAACGGACGCAACACCATCCGATGGTCGAACCAATGCAATTGGCGATCGCGATCCGGCGTTCCGGCGAGCGCGAGGATCTGGCAGGCATACACGCTCACGGTCGCATTCGTGGACATCGCCCACGTCCGCAGAAAACCTTTCACGCGATTCAGCGGCGCCGAGGGCACCTCGAAACCGTTCGCCTGCGCCTCCACCAGGAAATGCGCGGACCAAAGCGAAACCTCGCGATCCCACGGAGGCGTGCGATCATCCGACCACATCGAGAAATCATTCTCGCGCACCATGCCGCACACGCGGCGAATGCCCGTGGCCACAGTCGATTTCGCGTCGTCCGCCGCCGTCGTCTCGGCAATCGGCAACGTGTTGAGAATGCCACCGGCCGTCACAAGCGGGAACACGCGCGAGGTCGTCTGCTCCAGGCAGCCATACGGATACCCCACCAGATATTCAAGCGCCGAAGCCAGTTCCGCCACAGGACTTCCCGACGTGCGGAACGTGCGACGCGCATTTTCCGGCAGAATCGCCGCCGTGTTCGGGAAGACGCGCTTCTCGCCCGGCTTCAGACAGATCGTCGTCGCCGTCTTCATCCACGCCGCAGCCGGACGCACCGGCAGTTCGATTTCCGAACGATGCTTCTCGCCAAAACCTTCCGACACGAAGATCAGCGAACTCTGTCCCGGCAACTGCGTCACATGCACTGGAATCGAAAGCGTCTCGCTTGCATCCTTGGCGAACCGAATCTCGCCATGAACGGGCGCGCGCAATTCAAGCGATCCGCCCACCAGCAGATCATACGTGGCGACACCGTCTTGACCGCTGCGGTTCGTCAACGTCAAGGTTGCAAGGAAGGTATCTCCCGGCGCGGCGAAACGCGGCGCATCCGGTTGCGCGACAAGCTTCGGCGTCACCTTCACCTGCGTTGAACCGGCCCCCGTGCCGCGAGCATTGTAGGCCACGGCCGTGACACGCACTTCGCCCACAAATTCCGGCAAGTCCAACACCACCTGCGCCTGACCGTTCGTCAACGGCACGTCGAGCTTCCACAAGCTGAGGGGCTTGTAGCGGCGCGAGGGCACCGGACTCACCCGACTGAACAGGTCGCCATCCGCACCGCCGCCCGTCTTGGCGCCGGCCCGACGCACACCCCCTTCGAGAATCGGCAGCAGGCGATTGAAGACGTCATACAAATCGGACTCGATCGCACGCGTTTCACCGAACCAACCCGCCGGATCGGGCGTCTTCTCGTCTGTCAGCAAGTTGATGCCTTCATCCACAACCGTCACCACCGCCGTCTCGCCCGACACCTCTCCCGCACGTGCCGTGACATCGACCGTGACCGACGCCCCGCCGGTCGGAGCCGTGGCGACTTTCGCCTGCACGGCGACGTCAAGCTTGCTGTCGTGCGTCGTGCAGCGAATCGGCAGATAACCGAGCGCGCGATTCGCGACTTGGCGCGGACCCGGCTTGACGGCCTGGACGACGCTCAACGCCACATCGACACCCGGTGCCCACGTCGCCTTCACGGGTTCCAATTCGATTTCACTCGTCGCCTTCTCCAGACGAATCACCTGCGAATAGAGCATCTCATCACGCATCACTGTGAGCCACGCCACGCCCGTAAACGGCGACTTGACCGTAATGCGCGGACGCTCCCCGGGATAGTAGACGTCCTTGTCGGCCGACAAGGCGACACGCGACGGATTCTCCAGCGGCGCGCGTACGGTCTCGTCGTTCGTACCGCCCACCCAGTAGTTCGCGGCAAAGGAGATGTCCGTCGATTCCTCGCGCACCGTCACGGCAAAGTCGCCGCCGATCTTCACCGGCACAGGAAGATTCCCCAGTCCGTTTTCGCCGATTTCGACCTTCACCTCTTCGCCAAAAGGATGCCGCACCGTATCCGAACGCCATTCCCACGCATCGCGTCCGTCGACCCGCTTGAGGCCATAGACCGTTTCAATCTGCTCGAACGTCGCCACGAGACGGCGCGCCCCGCGCTTTGGCGTTCCATCCGGATTGACCACGACCACACGGCACATCCGCGGCGATGGAGCGACACGCACCGACTCGGGCAGCGCCACGCCGATGTAGTAGGGATAGGCGTGCAGCACCGTCGACGCCCGCGTCGCCGCCGGGCGGCCGCCCCCTTCGAACACACACCCTTGTACCGTCAACTTGACCGCCGCGCTCGGATGCATCGTCTCGGGGAATGCCGCCGCAAACCGGGCACATCCCTTCGCATCGAGACGGACACGATCCAGCTTTTTGAAATTGGCCGACAGACTGCGGTTCGCATTTCCGAAACGGAAGGCCTCCCAGCCGCGCGGCTTGAACGGCGCATCCTCGAACATGTAGGCGCCCTCGACCGAAAGACCCGCCGCCGGACCACCGAAGAGATGTTCGCCCTCGACGGTGAAAACGATGTTGGATGTCGCACGTGTCCCCTCCGCAGGCGGCACCGCCTTCACGCGGATCTGCGGCGGCACGAATTCTTCGACCTTGATCTCACGCGCACCCAGCACAATACCGTCCTTCCCGGGCGTACACGCCTGGAGTTCCCACGTACCGCTCGGCGCTTCCTCGGGAATCACGAAGTCGGTCCGCGTCACGGTGCCCAACGAATCCGACACCTGGGTCTGAGACTTCACCACGCGGCCCTGGGAATCCAGCAGGCGCATCTCGACCGGGAACGGCTTCGGCGCCTTTCCGCGGCCCGAACGCAGGATCGCCTGCACCAGCACTTTTTCGCCATGACGGTAGATGCCGCGATCGGTCCACACGAAGGCCTCGCAGGCATTGTTCTTCAGCAACTCCCGCCGGTTGTACGTGGGCACCGGATCTTCAACCGACATCTTCCCCAAAGCCAGGAAGGTCACGTCGGACGCATCGACCTTTTCCGCCACGACGGCAAAAGCCAACTCCCCCTTCGCGCATTCGCAGCAGCACCAGCCTTCGGCGTCCGTCATGCCGGCGCTCTGCTCAATGCCGTTCGCCCCGAAGACGGACAACTTGAGACCCGGCATCGGCTGGCCGGTCGTCAAGGAGGTCACCCACACGTTGACCGCATTGCCGATCCTGCGGACCGAAAGACCGATGTCCGTCACGCAGACGAGGCGCCAATGCCCTTCCCACTGCGACGGCTTCTCTTCGGCCCGTACGCCCACCAGATAGACGCCGTTCGCGACCTTCCCCTCCTGCATCGGGATGACGGTCGTCGCACTTTCGTTCGGTTTCGCCTTCAGACGCAACTTCTTCTCGACGGGTTCGTCGGCCAGTTCGCTGGTGCGGGACGAATCGCCGCTTCCGCCATAATAGGAACGATAGCGATCCTCTTCACGCGCCAGCAGCTGGACGATGTTCTTCGTCGGCACACTGCGGATTTCACAGAACAGATTTGTCACGTTCATCGTCTTCACGGCGATGGCGCGACGGCCGGACGACGGCAGATAGCGTCCGTTGGCGGCGAATTCGACTTTCGGTCGATGGTCCCCCGTGGTAAATGTCCGGCGAAATTCTTTCGCGAGTTTGTGTCCATTCAGCATCGGGCACCCTTCGCGCACCGTCATCGTGTATTTGGTCCGAGGCTTGAAGGCACCGCGGAATTCATATTCCGTCCCATCTATATCGAGCCGCGTCAACGCGTCAACAGGCGGCGAAAACTTCACGTACTCGTTCAGGACGGACAAGTCCGGATGATGCGAGAACTCGATTCGAACCCAGTCGATGTTGCCCCTAAAGTCATCGACCGACGGTTCGCGGGTCTTCCTCTCCTGCTCAACCTTCTTCTCGTCTTCATCGTCATCCACCGCGGCGGCCGGCCGAGGCGGAACCGTCACCGTGTTCGTGATCGTGACGACATTCGTCACCACAACCGTTGCAGGCGCCTTCACCTCTTGCACGGCGGCATCCATCGCCGCCTCCATCGCCGCCTGCAGATTGTCGATTTCCTGTTCCTGCGCCGACTTCGGCGTTGCCTTGGACTCGGCACGGTCACATCCGCACAAGCCGACAATGGACAAAACCAACAACAAAGTCGCGAGACTCGCGACTTTCGCCAGAATCAATCTTCTCATAAAACTGTCTCCCCTCTCATCGCCTTAATCATACCAAAAATCGGTCCTCAAGGCAAGGAAATGGGCTCACGAAGACTGTTCGCGTTCTGCCCGCCGGCGACGGAAAAAATCGACCAGAACCGCACGGCAAGGTTCTTCCAGAACCCCCGTCAACACGGCCGGATGATGGTTGATGCCGGGATGATTGAAGATGTTGAACGTCGTGCCGCCGCCACGCTTCGGATCGGACACGCCCCAGATGACCGTCCCGATGCGGGCGAGGATGATCGCCCCTGCGCACATCGGACACGGCTCTTTCGTCACATAGAGGCGCGTCCCCGTAAGGCGCCAGTTCCCCTTCGCCTGGAACGCCGCCGACAGAGCGAGAATCTCCGCATGCGCCGTCGCGTCGACGAGCATTTCCGTCTGATTGTGGGCCCGCCCGAGGATCCGCGCCGCAGTTGGCGGAGCTTCGGGGTCCTCGGGTTCTTCGACGATCACGCAGCCCGTGGGCACTTCGCCGTCCGCCGAAGCCTTCTCGGCCTCGCGTAGCGCCATGCGCATGAAGAACTCGTCGAACGCCGCGTTCATCACCGCTCCAGCAACGCCGTGAGCGCCAGCAGATAGCCGTTCGGACCAAACCCGCAGATCTGGCCCACGCAGGCGGAAGCCGTCAGCGATTCGTGGCGATACCCTTCGCGCGCATAGACGTTCGAGATGTGGATTTCCACCGTCGGCACTTCACTCGCAAGAATCGCGTCATGCAACGCGACGGACTCGTGCGTATACGCCGCCGGATTGAGGATGATACCGTCATAGACGCCTTTCGCCTTGATGACCGCCGCCACCAGTTCGCCTTCGACGTCGCTTTGGAACGCATCGACCGTCACGCCTTTCGCCGCACCGGCCTGCTGTACACGGGCCACGATGTCGGCCAGCGTCGTGCGGCCGTAGATTGTCGGTTCGCGCGTTCCCAAAAGACCCAAGCTCGGTCCATTCAGCAGCAGAATCTTCTTCATCTCAACCTCAGTTCTTTCGTTCCTCAAAAGCCAGGCAGCACTTGAATCGTCCACAGGTTCCATTCAACGCCGCCGGATTTTCACCGCGTGCACGATCCGCCGTCAAATGCGCGGGATAGCGCTGTTGCCACGTACAACAGCAACAGGCTCGTCCACACGGACCCAACCCGCCCATCACGCTCACTTCATCGCGCGGCCCCATCTGCCACGCATTCACCGACACGCCGAAGAGACGCCGCAGTTCGGCAATCGGACGCGAGAGATCCGGCTTCGTCTGCGACGAGGCAAAACGAATGAAGAGACGCGCACGCCCGAAGGAGAGCCGTGCATACGGCACCCGCAGATCGGGCACGCTCCCTTGCGCCGTCTTAATGAACGTCGTGCACATGGCCTGCGACAATTTCTCATTCGCGGCAATCGGCGCATCGTCTTCGGGCGTTTTTTCGCGCAACATCTGGAATCCGGGCGGACGCGTCCCGTGGCGCGCAGGATCAAACACTTCGGCTGCCGTCACGAAACCGATGTCCGTTCCGTAGTCGAGTGAAACCACCACCTGCGTACCATAGACCGGCAAAGGCCCGGGACAACGCACGAGGAAGATGCCCTTTTCCGGCATCACGACCTGCACGACGCGAATCTCGTCACGCAGGGGCTCTACAGGATTCGTTTCAGCGGTCGGTTCCATCATCGATCCTCCACAACGCCGAAATGCAGGCGGTCCACCAGGAACAACAGCAGAGGCAGTTCCTGGATGTTGCGTTCAAGCGACATCGAAAAATCATCGATCGCCTCAAGATTGCGCATCGCCATCGTCAACGAAAGCTTGGCCGCACGCGACTCCAGCACACTGCGGCGCGGCTCGTTGATCAACGGCGTACCGCAATCCGAATCGTCGTAGGCCGAATGGGACGGCGGCGCCGCGACAAGCGCCATCAAGTCGCGGAACCAACTTGTCAGCGTCGCCGTGAAATCGGTCCGATAGTCCTTGTAGCGCGAGGCCACCAGGGCCTCGAGAGTGTCTTTGCCCGTCTCTTCGCCCGGGCCCTCGTCGGCAACTTCGACTTCCGCGTCGACTTCGTTCTGGGCCTTTTCCTTCAGCGTCTCTAGGATGGCGTTCAAGCGTCCCGCCGCACCCGCGACAGCCGTCGGCCCTGTGAGACGATTGCTCGCAAGGATGTTCAAAACGGACGACCGATACGGGTCCTCCAGCTGACGCGCACGTGCGTCCGGCAAATCGATGCGCTGGCAACGCGAAATGATCGTCGGCAAAAGCTGTTCGGGCTGTTCCGTGAGCAGCAGGAAGACCGTCTGCGGCGGCGGTTCCTCCAGCGTCTTCAGGAAGGCATTGGCGCTCTCCGTCTTCAGACGATCGGCTGCATAGACGACACCGACCTTCCACCCGCCCTGAAAAGCCGTCTGCCCCATCGGATCGATCAGACGCGTTCGCATCGCCTCGACCGAGATGATCCGGCTCTTCATTTCCGGGGCCAGCCTGTGAATGTCGGGATGCGCCCGCAAGTCTCCGTCGCCGAAGAGCAGTTTCAGCACGCGTTCCGCCACGTCGTTCGCCGAACCGCGCACACCACCCACGAGGAGATACCCGTTGGCAGGGCGCCCCGACTGGATGGCTTTCTCGATCTGTTGATAGGCTTCGTCTGGACTCATCGTGCACCTTCCTTAGAATCGGCGCTCCCATGGCCGCGGTTCGGGCGGTTCAAGGAAGATGTCCTTGATCGTTTTAAGCGAATAGGGATCGGTCTTCTGGAGCTTGTTGAGCGCCGTCAGGAACTCGGGCGTCAGGGCGACGCCTTCGACGCCACTGTCGATTTCCGCCTTCGCGCCGCTCGCCCACGCGAGATCGATGACGATCTTCACCTTCCCCGGCCATTGCGCGGCCAACGCCTTCAACGCAGCGCCTTTTTTCATCAGGTCCGGATCTTCATAGCTCATCGACACGTGGAGCGCTTCCGAAAACCTGTTCAGGCCGTCCGAAAGACGATACACCTCGCGTGCGATGAACTGAATCTCCGGCGTCTCTTCCTTCGTGTCACGGTCCGTCCGATGCGACAGCTCGCCGCACACCAGCACCGGCTGATCCACTTCCGCCGGCAACCAGTCCTTGTACTTGGCATACGTCTTCGCGAAGCAAAGCGCTTCCTGCTCCTTGTCGCCGCCGTCGTCCAAAAGCAGAATCGCCCACGGTTCCGGCGGCAGCATCACAATGTTGCCAAACGCGTCCTTGACGTCCTTGCCCTTCTCGCGCTTCGGCTTCGGCTTCCCCATGCGTACGGTGCAGGCCTTGAGCATGCCCGCCAAACGCACCTGCACGCGCAGCGGACGCTCCGCATGGACCTCTTCCATCATCGGGATTTCCGGCGGTTCGGCCGGCTTGAACGTCGATAGCGATCCCAGCACCTTCTCGTAGGCGCCGAGGGGATGTCCGGTCAGATAGATGCCGCAAAGATCGCGTTCGTCCTTGAATCCCTGTGCCACCGGCTGGGGCGGACAATTCGGCAGCTCGGCATCGTTGGAGTCTTCGCCCGGTGCCAACAGACCGAACATGTCCATCTGTCCGCTCGCGCGTTCCTTGCCGCGCGTCGCGGCACGCTTGAGCGCGAAGTCCACATTGTTGAGGTAGCGCGCCCGGTGGAATCCAGGCGTCGCCGCCGCGAGCGAATCGAACGCGCCGCATTTGACGAGGTTTTCGATGACGCGCTTGTTGACGACCGCCGCGCTGAAAAGCCGCGTACAGAAATCCATCAGTCCCTTGTACGGACCATTCTTCTCGCGTTCGGCGACAATGGCGTCGGCCGCACCTTCGCCCACGCCCTTCACGCCGGCAAGTCCGTAGATGATCGCGTGTTCGCCCTCGACCGGCGAAAACCGCGAGTAGGCCTGGTTGACGTCCGGCGGCTTCACTTCAAGCCCCATCGCGTCCGCCTCGGCCACGAAGCCCGGCAGCTTGTCGGAGTTGCCGATTTCCGAAGAGATCTGGGCGCACATGAATTCGGCCGGATAGTGGGCCTTCATGTAACCCGTCTGGTAGGCGACCCAGGCATAGCACACGGCATGCGACTTGTTGAACGCGTAGGAGGCAAATGCCTTCCAGTCGTCCCAGATCTTGTCGATGAGCTTGCGCGCTTCCTTCTCGTCCTTCCACTTGTCAATGCGGAATTCGGGATTCGCAAGACAGCCGTCGACGAACTTGACTTTCAGCTCCTCCATCACGGCGAGCTGCTTCTTGCCCATCGCCTTGCGGAGCTTGTCGGACATGCCGCGCGTGAAGCCGCCCAACAGACGCGAGAGCAACATCACCTGTTCCTGGTACACGGTGACGCCATACGTGTCCTTCAGGTACTTCTCCATCAGCGGATGGTCGTACGTGATGGGTTCGGTGTCGTGGTTCCCGCGTTTCTCCGGCGGTTCTAGCGACCACTTGCGGCGAATGAAGTTCGGGATGTAGGCCAGCGGTCCCGGACGGTAGAGCGCGTTCATGGCAACGAGATCCGAAAGGCAGACGGGCTGAAGTTCCATCAGGTACTTCTTCATGCCGTCGGATTCGAACTGGAAAAGTCCCGTCGTTTCACCGCGCCCGAAGAGCTGGTAGGTCTCCTGGTCGTCGTCGGGAATGTCGTCCGGATTGAGGTCGATGCCGCGGAACTTCTTGATCAGCGCGACGCATTCCTTCTCCACCGAAAGCGTCTTGAGACCGAGGAAGTCCATCTTGAGCAGGCCCACCGGCTCGACGAAGTGTCCGTCGTACTGCGTGCAGAGCAGCGACTCGCCTTCCGTCGGCATCACCGGCAGCGTATCCATCAGCGGATCGCGGGAGATCAGAATGCCGCACGCATGGATGCCGGGTTGACGCAAGCATCCTTCAAGACGCGCCGCATAGTCCATCAGCTCCTTGACGGTATGCACATGGTTCGCCGAGTCGAGAAACGTCGTTTCGTCCTTGAAGGCCGCGACGAGGTCGGGCGAATAGTCCTTGTTCGGTTCACCATGCTTGTCGGTCGGACTCATCGCGCTCTTGAATGTCGTCTTCGGCGTGTCGGGCACATAGGATGCCAGCTTGTTCGTATCCGCCAGCGGATACTCCATCGCACGGCCGACGTCCTTGATGGAACTCTTCGCCGCCATCTGGCCGAACGTCACGATGTGCGCCACATGGTCCTGGCCGTACTTCTGCGTGACATACTCGAGTACGCGGCCGCGTCCCGAATCGTCGAAGTCGACATCGATATCCGGCATGGAGATACGGTCCGGATTGAGGAAGCGTTCAAACAGCAAATCGTACTTGATCGGGTCGACGTTCGTGATGCCGATCGCGTAGGCGAGCGCCGAACCGGCGGCCGAACCACGGCCCGGTCCCACCCAGACGCCGATATTCCGGGCGGCGGCAATGTAGTCGTGCACGATCAAGAAGTAGCCCGGGAATCCCATCGTGCGCACGGTGTCGAGTTCGAACTGGACGCGTTCGGTCACTTCTTTCGGGCACGGATCCCCCCAGCGTTTCTTCACGCCGGCCCAGACAAGAGAGGCCAGGTAGTCGGCTTCGAACTTGATGCGCAGCACTTTGTCGTAACCGCCCAGACGGTCGAAGTTGGTCGGCTTGTCGGCGGTGTTGAACTGCTCCTTGAGCGCCGCCTCGTCGTACTTCTTCGCGTAGTCCTCTTCCGTGCCGAACGAAGCCGGAATCGGGAACTTCGGCATGATCGGCGGCGAATCGAGTTCGTACTCCTCCACTTTTTCGGCGAGGGCGACGGTGTTCGAGATGAACTCGGGGTGGTCGGGGAACAGGGCGGCCATGGTGTCGCCGTCCTTGAACCATTCCTGTCCCGTGTAGATCATGCGCGAGTCGTCGGAAATCTTCTTCTGCGTCGAAAGGCAGAGCAGAAGGTCGTGCGCCGGATCGTCCGTCTCGTCGAGGAAGTGCACGTCGTTCGTCGCGATCACCGGGATGTCGAGCTTCTTGCCGATCTCGACCATGCCCTCGACGACTTTCACCTGACGCGCATAGAGCCGGCGATGGTCGTCGATCGCCGAACCGGGGATGTTCGTCTTGGTGGAATTGTGGAGCATGGCCTCAAGGTAGTAGTCTTCCCCGAAGAGGTCCTTATACCATTTCGCGACTTTCTCCGCCTCGTCCATGCGCCCGATGTCAATGGCATTCGCCACCTCGCCCGCGATGCAGGCCGCCGAGCAGATGAGGCCCTCGTGGTATTTTTCGAGCAGATTGTGGTCGATACGGGCCGTATGGTAGAACCCATTGATCCACGCCTCGGACAGCAGACGCACCAGATTATGATACCCGACTTTGTTTTTCGCGAGCAGAATCAGATGCCGACGCTTTTCGTCCTTATTACGGCTCGTGTAGTCGCCGCTCGTCGTTACATACGCTTCGCATCCGAGAATCGGCTTGATCGGGGGCAGATCGTCATAACCCTTTTTGGACCGGCACTCGTCGTAGAAGGCCTTCAATGCGAAAAGGTTGCCGTGGTCTGTCACGGCGAGCGCTTTCATCCCCCATTTGCGCGCGCGCTTGACGAGCGGCTTGAGGGCGCACTGGCCATCCAGCAGCGAGTAGGTCGTGTGGACGTGAAGATGGACAAAATCCTGCATGACACCCATCCAACCAACTTACTGTTCGGCCGGAGCGTCATTCGGATTGTAGCCGCTGTAGCCCGTTTCAGGCATCGCGTTGAGCGCGGCAAGTTCCTCGACCGTCAGCGAGAAGTCGAAGACATCCGCGTTCGCCGCAAGGCGTTCGGCATGTACGGACTTCGGCAGCGGCACCACGCCGAGTTCAATCGCATAGCGCACGCAGACCTGCGCCGCGCTCTTGCCATGCGCCGCACCGATTTCGTTGAGAAGCGGATTCGCCAGCATGCGACCGCTGCCGAGGGGGCTCCACGCCTCCATTCGGATGTTGTTCTGATTGCAGTAGTCGAGCACGTCCTTCTGGATGTAGCCCGGGTGGAATTCCACCTGGTCGACCATCGGCGGGATTTCACACTGCTGCTTGAGCGCGGCGAGATGCTCGGGCAGGAAGTTGGAGACGCCGATCGCGCGCACTTTCCCGTCCTTGTAGAGCTTCTCGAACCCCTTCCAGGTGGCCGCATTGAGTTCCTGCCACTGGGCCGAATACTTCTGCACGGCCGGCCAGTGCACCAGATAGAGGTCGATGTAGTCCGTACCGAGCGCCTTGAGGGCCTTTTCTCCGGCCTCGACCGTCTTCTCGTAGCCGCGCACGTCGGTCCACTGCTTCGTCGTCAGGAAAATCTCCTCGCGCTTCACGCCCGAGAGGCGCAGCCCCTCGCCCACGCTCGCCTCGTTCCCGTACGCCGTCGCCGTGTCGATATGGCGGTAGCCGCACTGCAACGCCGCCACCACCGAATCACGCGCCACATCGCCCGCCGGCGTCTGCCACGTACCATATCCGACGCAAGGGATCTTCACGCCGTTCGAAAGCAAATAGCCATCTGCCAAATTCATCATCATATCTGTCCTTCCTCTCCTGCTCGTTTCACAAGCATCAACCGCTTCTCTAAGGCGAATATTATACCATTTCCCGCCTTCCCTTGACAAGCCTCGCACCGCGCCCCCTAGAACAGGCAGGACGCGCAGGACGGTTCATGCGTCCTTCGCGTCCTTCGCGTCCTGCGCGTCGTTCGCGTCCTTCGGCCTCACTTGGCCGGCGGGGCCGCTTTGCGGATTTCGAACAGCCCGCCGTCGTACATCTTGTTCAGCGTAACCGCAAAACCGGTCGTGGCGAGTTCCTTGCCGGTCATCGTCGTCACGAGCTTGCCTGTCGGCGCCTGCAGAACCGCGTAGCGGGCCTCGGGATCGAGATTGCGCGCCGTCACTTGGCGGGTCTTCTCCGCCGCGCCATGGCGGAAGACACCGATCAGGCCGCCGCTCTTCGTCTCCGTGTTCAGACGGCAGAAGCCGTCCCAGAAACCTTCCATCGGTTCGCCGAAACCGGGCAGATCCTGGCGGAAGGACATCATGCCATGGCGCTGTTCGAGACCTTTGACCCACCCCGACCAGAGACGATATTCGGCGCGTTCCGCCTTCGTCAGCTCTCGCGGATCGCCCAGCATGATCGGCAGCGCACCCGTGAGGGACTTGTAGGCCAGAAGATGGTCCGGCCCCGACATCTTCAGATTGCCGATCACCAGCGAAGTCGCCGGCAGCGCCGGACAGCGCGCCCACGCGTAATTGCGCATGCGCAGGCATCCGTCAGGACCCGGTTCGCCGATGTTCGACAGCCAGTTCCCTTCCGCGTGCTTCGCAATGCCGTAGTCCATCAGCTGGTCCTTGCCCGCCGTCTCGTACGTGCAGTCGATGAAGAGGTCGGGGGCCTCGCGATGGAGCTCGTCGAAAAGGTCCATGCAGCGCGCATAGATGACGTCGAACGACTCGGCGTGGTCGCGATGATGCGGATGGTTCTTCGCATAGCAGCCCGCACGCTCGTATTCGTACACGTAGGCGCTCGTCACGATGGCGAGATCGAGTTTCACGTAGGCGAGTCCATACTCGCGCACGCCGCGGAGAATCGCTTCGCGAATGTGCGTGTACCAGTCCGTACCCATGCACATCGTGTAGGTTCCGCGCGAATACGTATGGAGGTTCGCGACCTTGCCGTCGGCACCGTGAACCACCCACTCCGGATGCTTGATGTACGGTTCGCTCGTGGTGTCGGAGAATGCGAGCGAGAACCAGAGCCCCGGCTTCATCCCCTTCGCCTTGATGTGGTCGAAAACGGGCTTGAGCCCCTTCGGAAATTTCTTCGTATCGACGAGCCAGTCGCCGCGCGTCGGCTGGGAACGTCCTGCCTTCAGATCGGCCAGATTGCTCTGCCAACCGTCGTCGATGACGAACTCCTCCACGCCGCAGTCCGCAGCCGCATCGGCGAGTTCGTGGATGAGCTTTTCGTTGACGTTCTTATAGAACGGAATCCACGTGTTGTAGACGAACATCGGCTTGCGGGAGATCTGCTCGACACGCGTTCCCATATACTTGCGCGTGTAGGTCTGCACCGCCGAGGCGACAATCGCCTGTGGATCGCGCTCGTTCTCGTAGGGCGCCGTGAATACCGCCGCACTCGTCCAGCGCTGCCCCGGCTTGAGCCAGCGACGGAACGGATAGGGTTGTCCCGGCGTCGTCACGCCCACGCGCAGGGACCGTCCATCCTCGTGCACGGCCGTACGCTTGATTACGCCCACGGACTCATTGCCCACCGCCAAGCCGCGGAAACGCGTCACCTCGTGCAAGACCACGAGCGGATCGTTCCAGTCGCCGATATAGGTGCCGTGCACGCGATAGCGTCCATACTGGCGGAAGGTCTGCATGTGCGGACCGACAAATGTCAACCACACGTCCTCGACATTCACCGATTCAACCTTGATGTCGGCCGAACCGCCGTTCACCACGGCGAGCGTTTTCCGGACGAGCGGCAGATCGGGATACACCGTATAATTCAATTCGACGGAAAAGGCGCCGCCCGGTTCCGTGCAGGTGACCGTCGCCTCTTCACCGCCTTCAGGACGCGTCCGCGCCGTCCACTTGACATCCTTCCACGTGTCGGCGCCCGTGTAACGCTTGCCGTTGACGGTGAGCGAGAACTCCGGCGACTGCGCCGTCACGCAATTAAATCCGTTGACCAGCCGGTATCCGCCGCTCCGCACATGGCCACCGCCGCAATCGACGATGCGTTTCACCCGGCTATTGCCGATTGCCATTTCAAACGGCGAAGCAAAGGCCCGCGCCGAGAGGCGTCCGGCCGCGTCGACGTTGTCCGAACCGGCGAAACCGCCCCGTGCGGAGACGTTGCCATAGAACTGGCCTTCCACCTTGTCCCACAGGCCCGCTTCGCCGGCGGCGTTACGGCACGGCACAAAATCGCGCACGCGTACGCCGCCCTGCGTCAGCGTACACGCCATCAGGCGATACGAAGACGGACACGTCACAGAGCGCATGGACGGTTCCGACCGGGCGAACAGGACAAACGGCGCCGTCGCATCCTGACGCTGGGGCTTGTCCGTCAAAATGGCCTTGCCGTCCAGTGAAAGAACGCCCGTACTGAAATCGCCTTTCACCGTATGCGGCGCCGCGTCGACGCGCACGGACGATTCCGCGAAACCGATCGTCCAGCACCCGTTCTCGTGAATGCCGAAATCATACCGCACACGGCCATCGGAGATTGGCAACGAACCAAAGAGCTGATAGAGTTTGGGCGAGAGCACCGTGAAGGCACCCCGCACTTCCGCGACAAACGGCGTCGCCGCCTTCGGATTGTAGCCTGTATTGATGTACTGTTTACCAGAAGACTGAATCCAGTCCAGCGGCTTGAACGTCGACGGCAACGCCACCTCCGCTCCCGCGCATCCGGTCCAGACGGCAACCAGCACACACCCCAGCTTCATCAGCTCATGTTTCATTGTTTTCAACCTCACTTACGCGGGGTCAGCTTGAGATCGCTCACGCCATAGCCGATCTCGGCCTCCGATTGCGCGAGAGGCCCCTTCTGTCCATTGTACGAACCATCGGGATTGACGAAACGCACCGAGCCCACACCGCCCGGCGGCACCGGCTGGTAGCGACCTTCGACCGCCACCGCCCAAACGCCGCCCCAGCCCTCGGTGAACTCCACGATGACGCACTTCAGCAGCTTCGCGTCGATCACCTGGAATTCGGCACGCAGCTTCGTCGGACGGTTCCCCTCCGACGCCACCACCGTCACGTGATAGGCCTTGATGTCGCCCGGCAGCAGATAGGATCCCATCGTCTTGCCGACGAGTTCGCCCGCCTGCACATCCGCCAGCGTGCGTCCTTCCAGAACCAGCGTCGGTTCGCCGATGCGGATGAACTCACCCGCCTGCACCGTCCAGGCGAGGCACCCCGCCGCCAAAATGAACGCCAATCCGCGGCCGATCCGGTTCACAAAAGATTTCTTCTGCATTTGAAACTCCTTCATTTCCTTAAACGTTCAACTGAGCGTTGTCCTTCTTCACATTGCCGACCGAAAGGCCCATGCGCGCCAGGTCGACATCCACAAGACCGAGCGGCTTCGTCGTCTTCCAGCCGCCGCGCGTGAAGTCCGGCACATCCACCGAATTCGAACGGTTCTTCACCGACTTCTCGGAGAGTTCCACGAGCGAACACCACGACGCGAGGTCGTAGACATTCATGTCGAGCGGCAGACCGTTCTGCAGGCAATACGCCCAGCGGAGGTCCATCAGGAAGTCCATGCCGCCATGACCGCCGACCTTCTTCGCAATCTCGCCCGCGCGCTTCCACAGCGGATGTTTGTACTTTTCACGATACTCGGCCGCGACCGCGTCGTTGAAGCCGTGTGCGCCCTGGCCCGGACGATTCTCGATCGCCAGACGATACGGATAGTCGCAGAGCATCCCGCGCGTGCCGCTGATGAGGTTGATGCGGCTGTACGGACGCGGACTCGACACGTCGTGCTGAACCATGATCGAACGCCCCTTCGCCGTCTTGATGAGCGTCGTGTTCATATCGCCCGTCTGGACGTTCGTCTTGCGCTGCCACGCATCTTCCGGCAGCGCGAACTTCGCGAGCGTCGTCAACCCCGCCTGCTGGCTCTCGAGCGACACGAGATAGTCGAAACGGTCGCCGCGGTTGATGTCCATGTCGAGGCAGATCGGCCCGAGGCCGTGCGTCGGATAGAGGTTGCCCTTGTGCGCCGCATTCCATTTGTAGCGCCAATGGTCCCAGTAGCCGTACAGATTGCTGCCCCGCAGATCGTGGATGTACGCGCCTTCGCCATGCTTGAGTTCGCCGAGAATGCCGCGATGGCAGAGGTTGAACGCGAGCATTTCGATTTCGCCATAGCAGCAGTTCTCGAGCATCATGCAATGACGCTGCATCTTCTCGCTCGTCTCCACGAGCTCCCAGCATTCGTCGAGCGTCATCGCCGCCGGCACTTCCGTGAACGCGTGCTTGCCGCCGCGCAGAGCGCCCAACGCCACCGGCGCATGCAGCTGCCACGGCGTCGTGTTGTAGATCACGTCCACACCGTCCCACTGACAGAGGTCCTTCCACGCCTGCTCGCCGACAAAGGCGCGCGGCGTCGGCTTCTTCTTCGCCGCCAGCCAATCCTGCTGACGCTTCACCGCGTCCGGACGGATGTCGCAGAGCGCCGTAATCTCAACACCCGGGATCATCGCCAGACGATGTACCGCGCCCGAACCGCGCGAACCCAATCCTACGCAGCCGACGCGCACCTTCCGCAGCGCCGGCGCCGCAAAGGTCGCCATCTTGCCGCCCACCGTCGGCACGGTCGCACCGCCAAACGCGCCACCGGCCATTGCCAACGCACCCATCCACAATGTTCCCTGAAGGAACTCACGACGATTCGTCATTGTCTTTTTCCTTTCTGATTTAAATCACATTCAGGCTCGCGCAACAAGCGCATCCGTCACCGCGAGAAGATTTTCCGGCGGCGTCAAACGCGGCACTTCGCATCCCGCGGACGAGATGTACCGATCCTTAAAGAGGTCGCAGCAGGCGTTCACGCTCGCACGAACCGTCTCAGGGGTTCCCTGCATCAAGATGGACACCGGATCGTAATTTCCGCAGAGGATCGTCTTCCCCTCGCCCACGAGATCGCGGCAGCGTTCGAGATCCACCATCCAGTCGACATCGAGGATGTCCGTTCCCGTTGCGATGGCCTGGTCCAGCACGCGCGTCGTATTGCCGCAGATGTGCAGCTTCGTCTTGCCGCCGACCGCATGCACGGCGTCGACAATCGCCTTCTGATACGGGAACGCGAACTCCTTGAACATCCGCGCGGAAATCAGCGAACTCGCCGCATCGCCGATGCCGATGATGTCCGCCCCCGCCTTCACCTGCTCGATGGCGAAGATCTTCGCCTGTTCGCATGTGATGGACAAAAATTCATGGATCAACTCGCGGTCTTCCGTCGCGAGATCCGTCAACATGTCGTTGATGCCGCGCAGATCGCAGCACTCCGCAAGCGCGCCTTCCACCCAGCCGCCGACCGTATAGTCGCCGGCGTTCTGGCGGAAATACGCGATCGCCTTCAACCGGTCTTCGCAACGCTTGCCGTTGTAGGGGTTGTACGTCTTGACGAGCTTCGGCGCCGCGGAGAGGTCTTCCACGAACGGCGTCGGACTGTACGGCACGTTGTCCTCGGGCATCGTCACCGACGCGCCGAATCCTTCCGCCTCGCGCATCGGATCCGAAATCGCCGACACCATGTCGATGCCGTACTTCTCGCTACAGGCGATATCACAGTCGCAGAGCACGCGGTAGTCGCTCGCATACTCGCGATACGTCTTCCCGAATTGCGTGGCCGCAAACCCCATCAAGATATTGAAATTCGGAATCCGGTCCGGCTTCCGTCCGTTCAGCACGGCCTCGACTCGTTCACGTGAATTCATACCTGCACCCCCTACTATGAAATCTTCAACCTGAAGATTGAAAATTGAAGATTGAAAACTGAAAACTAATAAAGGACCGACGCCTCTTCTCGGGATTCACAGAGATTTCCTCTGGAGATTCCCCGGCGCCGGTCCTCTTGGTACTTACTTCACTTCGTAGCACCAGCCGTGCTTATCCGGCAGCACACCGTACTGGATGCCCTGCACCGTATCGTAGAGCTTCTGCAGCACCGGATGTACCGTCTCGGGATCGGAGATCTTGATGACCGTATCGTTCCGCGTGATTTCCCACACGGGCGTGATCACCACGGCCGTACCAAGCGCCGCGACAGCCTTGAACTTCTTGAGTTCCGTATACGGCACCGGACGGCACTCGACCTTGATGCCCAGGTCTTCCGCGCACTGCTTGAGCGACATGTTCGTCACCGACGGCAGCACCGAGCAGCTGTCAGGCGTCACATACGCGCCGTCCTTCGAAATGCCCGCGAAGTTCGACGTCGCGAATTCTTCGATGTACTTGTGCGTCTTCGCATCGAGGTAGAGCTCGACCGGCCAGCCTTCATGCTTCGCCTTCTCGTGCGCGAAGATGCCGGCCGCATAGTTGCCGCCCACCTTCACATCGCCCATGCCGTGCGGCGCTGCGCGGTCCCACTGATCGAAGATCACGGCACGCACCGGCTTGAGGCCGCCCTTGTAGTAGGCGCCCACCGGCATGACCATGATCATGAACGTGTATTCCTTCGCCGGCGCCACGCCGATCTGCGGACCCGTACCGATCAGGAGCGGACGCAGATACATCGAGCCGCCCGTACCATACGGCGGAATGAATTCCTTGTTCTTCTTGACGACCTTCACGCACGCATTCAGGAACATGTCAACCGGCACCGGCGGCATGCAGGTGCGCTCGGCCGTGCGATACATGCGCTTCGCGTTCTCCTCGGGACGGAAGATCGCAATCTTGCCACTCTTCTGGCGGAAGCACTTGATGCCTTCGAAGCACTCCTGCCCGTAGTGCAGGCAGCTTGCGCCGATGTGCATCGTGATGTAAGGATCCTTCACGAACTGGGGCTTCGACCACTTGCCGTTCTTCCACGTATAGCGGATGTGGCAGTTCACGTCCGAAAAGCCGAAGCCAAGCTTCGACCACTCGATTTCCTTTTTCACTTTCTTCTGAGCCATTTCATTATCTCCTTGGTTGAGATATTGTATAACTTTTTTGTTCCTCATGCAATCAGAACTTATTTCTCAAGCCAATCTCATTCCGATCACATGCTTGACATTCTGCGATCTACTTTCTCTCCGCCGCCCAATCGGCGCAGCAGGCGGCGTTCGGCGTGTAGGCGTCGGCGCCGATCGACGAGCAATAGGCGTCCGTCACAGGCGCACCGCCCACCATGATCTTCACCTGATCGCGGATGCCGGCGGCTTCGGCCGCCTGCACCACCTCGCGCATCACGCCCATCGTCGTCGTGAGCAGCGCTGAACAGCAGATGATCTCGCTCTTCTGCTCGATCGCCGTCTGCACGAACTTCTCCGGCGGCACGTCCGTGCCCAGGTCGATGACCTCGAGTCCCTTCGCCTCGAGCATCATCTTGCAGAGGTTCTTGCCCACGTCGTGAAGATCGCCCTTCACGGTACCGATCACGGCCTTTCCGGTCGCCTTGACGCCTTCCGCCGCGAGCTTCGGCTTGAGCACCGCCGCGCCGAAGTTCATCGCGCGCGCCGCCACCAGAACTTCCGGCACGAACGCCTCGCCGTTCTTGAATGCCTCGCCCACGACGTTCATGCCCGCCATAAGGCCTTCCTCGAGGATGCGCTGGGCGCTGATTCCCTCGTCCAGCGCCTGCTGCACCAGCGCCGTCACCTGCTTCGCCCGTCCCTCCTGGAGGGCTTCCGAAATCTGATTCAAGTCCATCGTCTTTACCTGTCCTTTCTTTCCGCAGTTAGCGCGGGTTTTCGTTTTTAGCCACCTCGAGAAACGCCATCACGTTCTCGGGCGGAATGTCGTTTGGCATCGCGTGCGTCGGCGCCAGGATGTAGCCGCCGTTCTTGCCGAGGATATCCATGATGCGATGCATCTCGGCCTTGACTTCGTCCGGCTTCATGAACGGCAGACAGCACTGCGTGGAGATGGCGCCGAAGAACGTGATCTTGTCGCCAAAGCGCTTCTTGAAATCGACGATGTCGTACACCTCCGGCTGGAACGTGTTGTAGATGTCGAGCCCGAGTTCGACGAGATCGGGGAACACTTCCGCGCAGTCGCCGCAAGAATGCTGGGCCACGAACTTGCCGTACTTCTTCACGTGGTTGTACATCTTCTGGAGACAGGGATAGATGAACTTCTTCCAGGTGGGGTAGCCCATGACGAGCCCCTTCTGCTGTCCCCAGTCGTCGCCGAAGAAGATGCAGTCGATCGGATACTGGCAGACGATGTCCACGACCTTGCAGTTGTACTCGACGATCTTGTCGAGCGCCTCGCGGACGAACTCCGGCTCGAGCAGGAAGTCCATCAGCGTCTCGGGAATCCCGTGCAGCGCCCACAGACGCTCATAGAGCGAGAAGCCGATGATGTACATCGTGAACTTGTCCTTCTGCGCGACAAGACGTTCGCACTTCTCGCGAATGAGCTTTTCGTCCGGTTCGGGGAAGGTGTACCCGTCGAAGTTCGCATTCGGCAGCGGGAATCCCGTGGCAATGCCGAAGTCGCCTTCTTGCACGCCCTTGTCCCACACGACGCCGAACATGTCCTTGAACTGCCCGTTGCCGAGATCCGTGAAGGACTCGTTCCGCTCCTGCGCAAGGTACGAGTCGGAATGCTCGAAGAAGAGCGGGTCGCCCGTAACCTTGATCATCTCCGCAAGCTTCTCGCCCGTGAGGTCGAGGAAGTACGGAATTTTGTCCGACTCCTGGTGCGCCAATGTCCGTAGCACCACTTCTCTGTGTGTCATCGTTGTTCTCCTTTGCTAATCATTTGTACGTTTTAAGTGCGCGTTCGCGGCGACGGACCGCTTCGTTCCACTGCGCCCAGTCGCCGGGCGTCCAGTCGGCCGCCTCGTCGTAGTCGCCGCAGAACGGCACGCCGAGGTCGACCCACAACGCCAGCCGACGGCGTGCCGCGTCGGTGAGGTCGCGGCAATGTCCCTTCTCGAGTCGTTCCGTGAACCAGCGGCTGCACCCCGCGCCAAGCCGTTTCGGCGGAATCGGCGTGGGTTCGGAACCGCCATTGACCCAGTTGAGGTCGGGATGGTCGCTGTCGCCGCAGTAAGTGCGGTTGTTCGCCCATTGCGGCTTGCGCACGGCATGCGTCAGCGACACGTAGGATCGCGTCCATTTCCGCTTGGCGTGTTCATCACGGACCATCGTCGAGGTGAGGTCGAGCCGCTTCGGATCCACTTTGGGATCATGGCACTTGACACACCGGCTGTCGAGGATCGGCTGGATGTCCTTAGGGAAGCTCAGGCCGCGTGCAGGACGCCGCAAGCATCCCCGCCGCATCGCACCCTTGGCATCTCCAATCGGCGGCGGCGCCAGGTTGGGCGGCTCGTGGCAGCCGATGCAGGAACCGGTCTCGCCGGGCTGCAGCATGGTCCAGCTGCGCATCGTCTGCACCACATAACCCTTCGCGTCCACGAGCTGGAAGTAGAACGGCACTCGGGCCGGTGCCTCGAAGAGGACGCTGCCATCCGCCGCTACCGGCACTTCTCCCCAGACTTTCTTGATGTCCCAGGAACCGCCGCCGATGGAGGGCGGGGTGATGGAATCGCCATTGCCGCCGCGACCGCGTACGAGCGAGTCGCCGATCACCGCGGGAGGACGGTAGCCGATCTCCACCACGCGGATCGATTTGACCTCCCCGCGCGCCACGCCTTTCATCGGCTCCCCTTCGTAGACGTCGCGCACATAGACGACACCGGTGGACTTCGTTTCGTCCGCGACCTTCGACGAACGCGGAAACACGCGGCGCGCCTTCACAGGAACGGGACGCCCGCACGGGGCCCGCACCCCGCGGCGGCGCGTGAGCAGTTCCCGCACACCGTTGACGTCCGTCCAGTAGAATCCAAACGGCGCCGAGAAATCACCCCGGAAGAGGGGCTTTCCGTCCACCCGCCGCCAACCTTCGGGCAGGAACGAAAGCACGACTTCGTTTTCATTCAACGGATACGGGTACATCGCCATCCGCCCTTCCTGGCCGAACGCGTCGACCTTCACCGGCACCGCGCGCCGCAGCGGCTCAAGCTGCCACGCCCCCGACTCCTCTTCGCGGCCGTCGCGCGGATCGAAGCGCAGCAGTTCGCCCGGTTGCCAGCTGTGATGGCCGGTACCGACGGCGAAGAACATCGGACCATCCCCGACCTGGCGCGCATGGGTGATGGTGGTGGGATACCAGGAGTTAGCGCCATAGTAAGCGCGCTGGTGGGTGCCATCCGCCGCCATGCGGAAGAGCGGTTGCGGGAACATCTGCGAACGGTCGTTGTATTCCCAGCGGGTGTAGAACACCGTACCATCGGAATTGAGCACGGGGAAGGTGGTCTGCACCTGGTCGAAGTTCATCCGCCACATGTTGCGTCCGTCGGCGTCGACCCGGAAAAGTCCGCTCGCCTCGGTGATCCAGCAGTCGACGAGCTGCGAATTGCGGGTGGAATTGAAGAGGATGCGTCCATCGGGCAGATAGCAGCCCTCGAAGTCGGAGTAGCCGAGCCCCGACGTGATTTGGCGCACTTTGCGCGTCTCGAGGTCCATTTCGTAGAGGTGGTAGTCGTCCTCCCTCTCGTCCGCCTTGAACGAATAGAGCAGACGCCGTCCGTCCAACGAGACGTCCACGTCGCGAAAGGCGCCGTGCTGCGTTTCCAGCAGCGGCGTTTCCTTCCACAGTCCGTCTGGAGTGAATTCGGCGAGGTAGAGTCCGCCGCCAATCGGCGCCCAATGGCGATACCGCACGGCACACGAGAGCGCTTCGGTGTAGGAATAGTGCGCCCCACCCATCACGTAGTGGCGGGCATAGGCCCACCGTTTCGAAAACTTCTCCAGTTTCGCCAGTCGTTGGCGACGCCGCGCCCGACAGGCCTCGCGGTACTTCGCCAGACCCGCGTCGAGTTGCCCTTCCACAGCTTCAATGCCATGGCGGGCTAATGCCTTGCGCAGGTTGTCCATCGTCACCCTCAGGGATTTTCCCGGCGGCAGCGACAGGTCCTGGGCCAGCCAGTCGCAGAGCAGTTCATCGCGCTTCACCGCGCACAGCGCGAGGGATTCGCGGCTGGGAACGACGGCCTGAATGCCGTCGGGCAGACGGTCGGGTCCGCGTTTGACGCTCTCGGCAAGCTGCGCGTCGGTCAAGGCGGTACGCCAGATGCGCAGTTCGTCGCAGACCATCGACACGTCCAGGTCGAGCCAGAAGTTGGAACGTCCCATCACCGCCGCCTGCTGATCCAGCGTGGCGAGGTTCCAATTCGGCGCGTCCACCGTGACTTCGCCGAGCTCGGCGCCGTCGGCGGGTCGCCGCATCGACAATCGCGCCCTGGTGCCGCCTTCGGACCGACGGCGCAAAGTGAGCGCGAAATAAAGCGGTTCCCCGGGAGGCGTGGGCTTCAACGTGCCGCTGGTGTTGGGGGTGCCGCTCACGCCGAGGAACGGACGCCCCGTGTCGAACAGGTTCGCACCGAGCACCAGATAGTCCTTCGTGCTACTGCCGATGCACAGATATTCGCCCCAGTTGGTGGTCTTAGTCGGCGTGACCCACATCTCGATGGTCGCCGACCCGCCATCGTCCGGCAACAAATCCGCGCCCAGCGCCAACGTGGAGGAACCATGTACCCCGCCTGCCAATTGCACGCTTTTCCCGTCGGCGCCCGGCTTCACCGCGCCTTCCGCAACCGCCACCCAACCCGGTTCGACGGCATCGGCAAGTGAACCGTCCGTAAACGACCAACGATGCGCCAAAGCCGCCGCCGAACCAACATCCGCCCCCGCCGTCAAAGCGGCGACCAAGGCGATTCCTGTCAATACGATGAAATGCTTCATTTTGTTTTCAGCTTAGCGCAGGAAGATTATGGTGCCGCCGACGTAGATGTAAGCGGTATGGCCGCCGGTGCAAACCACGAAGCCTTTATCCGACTCGTTGCACGGGATATTCCCCGCCCGCCGGATGGTTCCATTGACCGTTGCGAAGGTGTAGGCGGAATTACCGTTCCAGTTTCGGCGATCCACGATCTGAACGTGTGCACCCGAGAGATCGAGATCGCCCGTGCACTCGATACGGTCGCCACGGTCGAGCCGCAGCGTGCCCTTCACCACGAGATTGCCATCCACGTGCAGCGTACCCACGGCATCCGCGCCGGGCGAAAGCTCGCCTGTCACCGTGAGCGTGCCGTTGCTGACCACGCCCGCACCGGCGACACCGTCAAGCGCCACCTCGCTCCCCGCAAGGTCGACCGCCGCGTTTTCCGCCACCACCAGCGACGAGGCCGCCTTGGTTGCGTCCAGGAAGTAGAAGTCGGGAACCGTATTCGGACCCGCCGCCACGCTCGCCGCCAGTTCCGCAGGCGTCAGCGCCCGTCCCCACACGCGCACTTCGTCGATGTCGGAATCGCCGATCGCATTGTTGTGCGTCGTGGGACCTCCCAGATAGCAATGCGACTGCGTCACCTTTGCGAGCGTCCAGTTGTTGACCTGCTTCTGCCACATCGCCACCCGCTTACCGGTGGCCGCTTCCGTCTGGCAGACGATCACGCGCGTGCCGCCCAGCCCGTCGGGAATGAACTTGAACGCAAAATGGTACTGGGTACCGTGGACGGGTTTCACGAGATAGTCGGCCGACGTCGTGCCGTAATTCGCCACCGTCGTGCCGCCGCCATTGAGAATCACCGACATGTTGCCCGTCGCATTGCTGTCGCGCCAGACGATGGCGAAATGCGAACCGTTGTCCTTGCCGAAATCGAGCAGCATGTTCCAGGACGACGACGCATTGAGCGTGCTCCACACTTCGAGCGTCACCGGACGATCGCTCGGCAGCACGTCCGTACCCAAATTGACACCGCACGAATTCGCACCGCCCGAAGGAACGTGCAACTGATTGTTGATGAAAGTCGGATTGCCGACCTTGGTCGCGGACAACCCGCCGGCGGAATCGACGAAATCGCCGTTGAAGCTCCAGCGATGGAGCAATCCCCGCGGCTTGCCCGCAAGCGGCAGACTGACCGTGCCCGCGTCCACGCGCAGTTCGGTCGCATCCGGCACACCGCCCGCGAGGACCATCGTGCCCTCGCCCTTCTTGGTGAGAACCATCGACTCGCCGGTTGGCGCGAAGTCCTGCGCGGCGAAGCCCACCGTGTACGCGGCGGAATCAAAGGCAATACCACCCGCGCCCACATCGATCATCGGCTCCGAACGCATGAAACAGTTCTGATTCTGCGTGGCCTTCAACGTGCCACCGTCGAAGGCAATCGTCCGTTCGCCCAGCGCCGCTTTCTTGTCCACGATACTGAAGTACCCCGTCTCAAGCCGCCCCCCATCCTTGACGATCACACGGGCGCGTCCTGTCGCACCATAAGCATAGGCCAATCCCACGGCGGTGGACGATACCACGCCTTCATCGCGTACGATCAGCGTCGCGTCGCCCGGACCGTCATGGCACAACGAAAGCCACGCACTCGAATTGTCCTGGCGGAAGGTTCCACCCGAGACCTCCAGCAGCCCCGTACCCGAACCATTACGCGCGATGCCCACCCAATTCTTGACGGTGACATCGCCGCCGGTCTGCCGGAAAACGCCAGTTCCCTTCTGACCGATCTGGAGCGCTTTTGACAGCACGACCGAACCGCCGTTCAACTCCCAGGTCCCCGTCGAACCGGCGACATATCCCAGAGTGTTCTCGCCACTTCCCGCCTCCGACAACGACCCGTTGTCCTGAACGATGCGGCCTTGGCCCGCATAACCACAATGGACCAATCCCGTGGTCGTCACCGTAGCGTTGTTCGTCAGATAGAGCATGCCGCCGTTCTGAACCCACAGCGTGCCGATTTCAGCCAAGAAGGACTGGACATCGACCACCCCGCCATTCACCGAAACGCTGTTGCGGGAATTGCCCGTCGAGGCGATCTCGCCCTTCACGACCAGCGTTCCGTTGCCCGTCTTCGTCAATGTGTGCGCGGCCCCCTGCGGCGCGACCTTGCCCGTCAGCACCACCGTGCCGGCACGGGGCGTTTCAATCGTGGTGTTGACGCCGAAGTTGAGATCGGCGGACAGCGTCATCTTGGTGTCGGCCGCCGCATCCAGCGTCAAAGTGGCAGGTTTGGTGGGCGAGACGCCGGTTGTGATGGGGGCGGACGACGCAATCATGACATCGTCGGTCGTCGTCGCAAATCCCCAGCGCGTGGCGCCGTCGAGCACATAGACCTGCCCCGCCCCGGAACCGAAGCTGAGGGCGACATCTGCGAGCGGAGCCCAGATGCCGTTTCCCGCGAAACAAAGCGTCGAAGCGGCGGGAAGTCCTGTGCCGCGCGCCGCAGCGAGCGTACCTTCGACAATGCGGGTCTCACCACCCCAGGCGTTCTGTCCCGTCAACGTGAGCCAATTGGGGCCGAACTTGGAGAAGCCGCCCGCGCCAGCGAGAACAATGGGGTCGGACGACACAAGGTCGCCCCCTGTCGTGTCGATGCCGTAGCCCGCGTCCGCCGTGGCGGCCACGCGCGTGGCGAGGGCCGCACGATCGGCAGCGGGCATCGCCGTACCGACGGCTACCGACGCCCCGGGAGCGATTTCCAGCTTGTCGGCACCATACGAATCAAGCGCATTCGCATGGGCCAGCACGACCATACCCTCCTGCACCTTGAGCTTGCCCTTGAACGTGTTCGCACCTTGGAGGGACAACGTACCGCCGCCCGTCTTCGTCACATCGCCGGCCGTCGCATCGGGATGCGCCTCCAGCCCTTTCTGCGAAACCGCTGTGGAATTTTCGGGCACGGAAATGGTGACACCCCGATCCTTCACATAGACGTGGTCGAGCGTGTTGCTGATGAAATTGCTCTGGAGCGCGACATCTCCGCGATAGACGACGGTGCCGCCGTCGAGCGTGAGGCGACCATCGTCGCCCGGACCGTTCGCCTGCTTTTCCGCATAGGCGAAAGTCAACGTTCCACCAGGTTGCAGCTCGAGTTCGGAAACGCCGTTGATGCCGAGGCGGTTCATCGTATTGATGCCCGCCTCACGAATCACCGCATGGCCGACACCGTGTTCGCCCACGATCAATCCGTAACCGATCTGCGCCGTACCGGCGGAAACCTCGTAGCGGCCCGTAACGCCGGCACCATAACCGACGACCAACCATCCAGAGGCGGTAAGGGCACCGCCCGTCTGCAACAGCTCGCCCTCGCCATTCTGTCCGACATTAATGTTACCCGAGACAGACAGATTGCCGCCGGACAATTCATACGTCCCCTTACCCCCTGCGGCGGAACCAAGGGCAAGCCACAGACTCCAGGAACTCTTGCCTATGGCGAGATCGCCACCGCTTTGTACCACCCTTCCGACTGCATTCGAAGCCGTGGCAAGATTGAAATTCGTGAGCTTGAATTGACCCGAAGAGATGTCCATCGTCGCCGGCGTCTCATCACCGGTCACGGCAAGGTTCACCCTCTCGACCTGTGAGACGGCATCCGGCGCACCTGCAAAGGTCACGCGCGAACCTGCGGAGATGTTCACCACATCATTGGTGGCGGGCAGCGCGCCGCCCGGCCAGGCCGTCGGATCGAACCATGATCCAGTGCCATTCCACCCCACCTCGGCGCACATTGCAGTCAGGGTCAACCCCATGCCGATAAACAGTCCGGCCGTTGTCTGTGTTTTCATCGTTCAGCTCCTTTGTACTCACTCAAATGAAACCGCCGTTTCAGAAACCACGGTTTCATTTGCGAATATCATATCATTTCTCACCCGTCGCCGTCAATTCCGCCCAACTCCTGGAGTTCATAACGGGCTTGATTCCTCATGGCGTATTCGGTTGTTGGGGACGGCCAAAATACCATTGCAGCAACTCCTCCGCCGTCGGTTCCCATCGGCGAACAGTGCGCGGCTGAATCGGTTCCCGTTCAGACGCCACCAGCCCCGCATTCATCAGACTCACGGCAAAATCCAGATGATTGGTTGGACCTCTAATGTCAAGTGTAAGATTATGGCCCACAAGCGTTCCTCCATTAACACCGTGACACCCTGTCAAATATACCATATTCGTTTGAGATCCGATTATTATCGCATCAACATTTCGAACACTTGCGGAAAAATGCATGTCTGACTCTGCACATTCTGCAAACGCGCCAATACGTGCATCGTTAACGTTCGACCATCGCGTCACAGCCCCTCTCGCCACAACCACTGCGGAGTTCGTCGGACAAACAACAAACTCCTCTCGAAATACATCGCCCTTAACCTGATATGTTTTGCCCGAAACGACAATAGAAGTCGGGAAATGCCAAGACGAACAATTCTGCCAGGAGCAGGCTTCGGGGATACGTAAAAGCGTCATCACGTCGCGACCTTGTTCGATAAAGTGCGGATCATAGTCGGCTTCCGTGACCTGCAATTCTTGAGGCATTGCCAAGAGCGAATGCATCAGTAAAATCAATGCCAATGTCAACATGACGCGCATGGTAATCTCCTCATTTCACCTCTTTTGTCGGTCGCGCATCTTGATCCAATTCCTACCCCCGTCCGCCACGCAGGGCGCAGGAGCGGCCACCAACACCGTCAAGAAAACAACCTGGACAATTTTCGTCACCATCATTCTCCAGTCTTCTGCATCATATTATGGAACATCCGTTGGGCCATACACCCCTTTTCGCTCCAAGGCAAGTTGCCATGTATCGTAGTCAAGTCCTCCTCCATAATAAAAATTAATCAAAATGCGACCCACTGCAATATGACCATATTCTTTAGCGTATGGATCCCATAAATCGCGAATTGTGTTCAAATACTTCCATTCAATGTCGTCATTGCTGAACGATCCTGGCGGAGGAGCTGGGAAATCCTTAATTTTTGATCTAAACAACAGTACTCGCTTTATCTCATCCAACAAGGTGGAATACATTCCAACCACACACACCTCATAGTGTTTCTTCTTGCTCCAACGTGAACGAATCGTATTATACCTCTGATTCGCATCTTCACAATAAAACGCATATTCAGGAGGATCGTCTTTAACTTCTGCAAAACCTCGATCAAGAACACGCCCTGTGAAATCCCGACCATAGTGGTGACATGCCGCAAAATAATGGCTCTGCCATTGTCTTTCCATGCTTCTTATCGCATCCTGAAGATTAGTCGGCCGAGAAAATCGATGAGGAGCTTCTTCGTTGAGAATCGTTAAACGGAAATCAAGGTTTTTCTCCGGGGGATCAATTTTAACCAGAAGGGCCACCACGCGATTCGTCGAGCAACGACTCTGCACGGCCATTCGTCCCATAGCCGATTCAGCAATGAATTCCGACCACGATTTCAAAATGTAGTTACCATAGCCCGGCTGAGTTTTCAGCCAACCTGCAATTGCCAGCATTCGCTTTGCATGGGCCTCATGGGCATCAACATCTTCAAACCGGTCATTCGGCAATGCGACCTTTTCGATCTGGCGCACAAACTCCAATCCGAAGTCGCGCTTCTCCTGCTCATATGCACGACGTTCAGATTCTTCTTTCGGCAACCAGTCCACCCAGCATTGTGAATGCATGAGCGGCGCGACGCGCGGCGTCGTCGCATTCGTCACAAAATCATAAGCGCCTTGTCGCGACAACTCCATCCGCAGGATCCTGATCTGGTCACGCATCTTGATCCAATTCCTATCCCCGTCCGCCTGACACCAGGCAGGGAGGAAAAACAAGCCCAACAACAATATATGATTTATCTTGAATTTCATAACGGGCTTGATTCCTCAGGGCGTATTCGGTTGTCGGGGACGGCCAAAATACCATTGTCCCAATTCCGCCGATGTCGGATTCCACCGCATAACAGTTCGAGGCTCGATGGCACATCGTTCCGATTCTTTCAAACCCGCATTCATAACTCCAACCGCGAAATCGACATGGTTACTTGGTCCATGAACATCAAGGTTAAGATTTCGGCACATGAGAATTCCCCTTTTTAATCCATATCGTGGCGTCAAATAGATCATATTCGTCTGCGAACCAATAGCGATCGCATCTAGATTGTTCATGATGTCGACAAACGGGAGGCAACTTGAAACAGCATACTCCCCGAAAGCCCCAACGCGCGCATCATTCACGGTCGTCCAACGCGTCACATGCCCCCTTGCCACAGGAGTGTTTCCATTCAACGGATAAACAACATACTCCTCCCGAAACACATCGCTTTCGACTCGATACGACACACCTGCAACAACAATGGATGTCGGGAAACACCACGACGAACAGTTCTGCCACGAACATGATTCCGGAACGCGCAAAAGCGTCATCACATCGCGTCCGCGTTCTGTGAGACGCGTACTAAAGTTCGCAGCAACGGGTTGCAATTCCCGAGATGATGCAAGTACCGATAATGACAACAACATTAAGACAACAACGGAAAGAATTTGCATACTACACTCCTTATCTGGCAATAAAATAAGACGAGAAACTTTGATACCTATCTCGCGCATATGGCGAGAAATAACTGTGCAACACCTCCAATGTCGTAGAATAATCAATGACATCTTCCAAATACTCCGACACCGTCAGAGAACCTAGCGCAGGTCCCAAACAAGCATCATAAACATTTCCTATTTCAGAAACAACAAATGCATGTAGATCGAATGGCGTACGAGCAATATCATCTCCATCACAAAGTGAAGTCTGCGGAACGAGAACATTCTGCAACACAAGATTACCACTTCCTTCGTCTAACGCATACCTAACAGCATTGGGTTTTGTCATGAAACACGGGTTATTACATGGCCCAATTCCCACTAGATCAAGCGTCCTGATGTATCCAAATGGATGTACCATCATAACTCTCGCTCTGGCACCTAACAAATTTCCAATCAAAGTAACCGCATAAGCCTGATCAACACAATTGACTACAGGTTCAGAACGTGAAATGTAACCAGTCAAATTGAACATATGTCTCTTATCATCCCAATATAAACTACGACCCTCTTTAGTTTCATAAGAATACCCCATTTGATTAAACAAATAATCAGTGATTAAATATAGAACGGCAGATTCGTTTGATGCCGCACGTCCGATGTCTACCGCAAAATCCAAAACATCAACCCGGGACGCAATTGGCCAAAGACTACCGTTCGCCTCCCACGGTACGCCGGGTTCATCTATGATCGTGTAGACTCTATGACTGCCTGATTCAAAACATACAAAATCCACATTAGCCTGAACGGCCCCAACAGATACGCTCGTCACCCGCCATTCCCACTTGTGCTCGAATTTGTCCACATAGCCAGGAACGACATGCGACGATGTAAAACTGCAAACCTGGGAATCTCCTGCGGAAACGAAACATGTCTGTTGCGCAAGGTCACCAAGTACCCCCTGGGGGTCTTCTGCAGTCGCCCCGATCCGTATCCCCGTGACGATCTCGGGGTAAACACGGAATTTCACGTCAACAACGGGCGTAATCCCCGCAACATAACAAACCGGATCGTTCACAAGGCCGCCATGCGACCACTCTCCTTCATTGACACCAATCTCCTGATCTTTACCATATTTCTTAATCAAGTTTATGCCATCGGCCGTGCATGTCGTTCGGTCGCGGTTGAATCGGATTTCATCGACCACGACATCAATGACATGAAACAGCACCTCCTTGCCTCGGGCGACGTTACCGCCTCCGGAACTGCCGTCAAATTTTCGCGTGCATTCATGTACATGCGAAGTCAGCAGACCCGAAGCATTCTCGGCGATCCAACCATTGCCGATGACGACTTCGGCGACACCAGGCTTTCTCGTGTTCGAATAGTCGTCGAACGTCTGCTCCAAGGGCAGCCCATCGATCTGGGCCTCCCAACAATACCAGGGTGCGCGTTCGTCCTCGTGCCCGTCCGAATTCAACCAACGCATCGTCAGTCGATAGGTATTGCCCTTGTAGAGGAGCTTCATGCCGCTTGTGACCGACCAACCTGGCTCGGACATCGAAAGGCGCATCGTCCGCCAATCGTAGGGCCCCAGACCTTCGATCTTCATCTCCCAGGCGGCATAGTCGCCGGCTATGCCGAAATCGATCAAGCGACATTCATCCAACGACGGCGGGAAACCGAGGTCAAGGGGATCGTTGGGATCGCTTCCATTCTCCACTTCCGTTCCGTCATCCACACCGTCGCCGTCGGTGTCGTATCCGTCGGGAACGCCGTCATGGTCCTCGTCGGCACCGGAGGGATTCGTGTCGTTGAGATATTCCTTAAAATTGTTGAGTCCGTCGCCGTCGGGATCCAGAGCGGCATCGGTCGGGTCAAACGGATCAAGGCCGTGTTCGAACTCCCAGCCGTCGGGAATGCCGTCCGAATCCGTGTCCGCGCGATTCGGATTGGTGCCGTTATCCAATTCAAAGGAGTCGAGAAGATCATCGTCGTCACTATCGGCATACACGGGATCGGTCCCAAGACCAAACAGGAATTGGAGCGACAACCCGTCTTCGATCGGCCAATTCTCCGCCACTTCATAGGCACAATACGCGGTAGAATCGAAGCCGCAGCAACTGACAACCCCGTTCTCGCCGTTGAAATCGTCACCGGCATCTATGCGATATCGGACGAACGCCCGATCGGGATTCGCCAACGGCACAGCCAGCTGATAGGATAAAACACTCGCATCTCCGCAAAAAAGCACACCGTGGAGATATTCACATTCGACGAGGAGATAGATTTGTCCGTCATGCGTCGCCTTCCCCGCCCGAATGCGCGTCGGTAATGCAGAATCCGCCGCTATCTCGAAACAACTCCAATACGGAGCCACGACGAGAACATCGTCGTTCTCGATTTCATCGGCCGAGCACATGAGGAATGAATATTCCGGCACCTCTCCTCCCGCACGGCAAAAATAGACGGCACCATTGACGTCCAACACCACATTCGTCACCGAAACACCTCGGATGACGAGATCCTCCGGAAGATGCCAATTCGCAAGTGAAAAGGTTGAGCTGGAGAACGATGTGGTTAAATCCTCCGATGTGTCAAACGTAAGCCATGGGAGCCCTGAAACCGGCACAATTCCCCCTGCCTCCTCACCGTCCTCCAATCCGTCGCCGTCACTATCGCGCCGATTGGCCTTCGTTCCATGCGCTTGTTCGTCCGCATTCGAAAGGCCGTCTCCATCCGCATCGCCGCATCCGCCGTCCCGACCGTCCGCCGAGATTGGGTCGAGTTCGTTATCGAGTTCCCACTTATCAAGCAGACCATCGCCATCCGTGTCGGACAAAACGACCGAGGTGCCCACCTCCAGTTCCCGCCCGTCGTCGAGCCCGTCGCCGTCCGTATCCCGCATCTGCGGGTTTCCACCACATCCGAAATGATAGGCGATTACATCGCCGGACGCGACCGAACCTGATCCATTGTAGGCGACAGGGAAATTCGGCGTTCCTTCAACGCCCTGTGCACCAAGAGTGGCCGACGACCCATCGAACTGCCCAGTCAACGAAAGATAACGCACATAGACCGTAGACGGATCCGCTTCGCAAACTGCCACCTGAATCGTCGCCTTGGACGCATGAGTCGACCAGCGTTCTACAGCCAGCCTCACATTTGCATATTCGACGACAAACCAGTTCTCGCCGTCAACCTCAGCCGACAGTGTACGGATACGCCCATCCAAACCCGAAGGCAAAAACAAGTCATCCCAATATGCCGCCACAACCGGAACATCCTCGTTGTAGAGATAACCGTCAGACAGATCTCGGTTGGTTGCCATATCCCCAAACTGCGCCGAAGAAAAACCCGTCGGCAGAAATCCGACAACACCATCCACGCAAATAGACACGCGATCAGAAAAACAGCCGGCGAGTTTCACCTTGAACGGCAGTTGGACGACAGAAACACCCGAATCCAATTCAACTGAAGACGCATCGACCACGTCAACCGCGTCGGAAAAATCGAAAGCAGGCAGCGGCGCATCCTGTTCCACCCACCCCGTCTCGTCCCGGTCGCGAATTCCGTCACCGTCCGAATCGGCGACCGTCGAAGCCTTGAAGAACGCCATTGGCGGATGAACCGAGGAATCACCCGTCAAAAACTCGTCACCGACAAAGACTGTCCCGCTTGTCGCTCCCGACGGCGGCATCCATACACCGAGCCAACTCCAGATCGGATCACGGAGATCAAGTTTTCCGTATATACCGATTTTCCCGTCTGGCAACAGAAGATTCGGCGTCCACGCCAAACCAAGCGTTACACCGGCGGTGCCAGGTTCGATCGACGTGAACCTCAATTCAGGCACGGTCGATTCCATATCCCCACTAAGACGAAGCGGCGCACCGACCATTGACGCACCATTGTCGGGATGCGAAATGCCATCCATTCCATTCGTCGGCATCGAAGTCTGGTCGGTTCCGTTCGTTCCACCCGTCTTTTCGCCTCCCCGCAGCACGGCAGTACCCAAAAGTCCACCAAAGACCAATGCGCCGAGCAGCGAGAACTGGGCGGAGAATCGAGCGATTCCACCTCGCCAGTCACGCAACATCCACACGAGAAAAACCGCCACCAATGTCAGCAGCAACACACCCAAACCCCAAGCGAGGCCCCACGCCTGGGGGCCGACGAATCGTTCCATTGATATCGCGAGCTCCATATCTAAGTCCCCCCTCTTTAAACACGCTTTGTTTCTACGAAGTCTTCTGTGTTTGATTGGTCAGATAGGCCTGTTCGAGAGAGAGGCCCGTCTCGACGGAGAGGACATCCGTGTGTGCGAGGAGGACGGGCAGCACGGTGCGATTGACCGTCGCCACGGTCCCCACCGCCGCCTCGTAGGTACAGATAAGCGTACGGCGTTCTTCACCGGCCGTCTGCCAGGTGAATTTCGCACCCGGGAGCGCCTTGGCGAGCGCCGCCTCCAGATCCGTTGTTTCCGACGGCACATTCGCCAGCAGATACGAGAGACGCCCCGCCTCTTCCGTGAGCGCACGAACCGAGGCCATGCGCGCGACCTTGCCCTTCTCGACAAAGGCCACGTGCGAACACAGAATCTCGACGTCGTTGAGGTTGTGCGATGAAACGATGATCGTCTGGCGCCCGCGCCGCGCGAGAATGAAGCGACGCATCCGGTCCTGCTCGACCGGATCGAGTCCGTTCAGCGGTTCGTCCAGCAGCAGCACCTCCGGCGATCCGAGGAAGCACTGCGCGAGCATCACCCGCTTGCGCATACCGTGCGAGAGCGCACGGATCGGACTATCCACCCGATCCGGGAGATTCATCTCCGCCAGCACGGCATCGGCCGACGCGCGCGCCGTCGCCGCCGAAAGTCCTTGCAGCCGCCCATAGCGGTAGAGCAAGGCCGCAGGCGTCGCTTCGAGCGGCAATTCCGAGTCCTGCGGCAGGATCGAGATTCGTCCCGAATGGATGCTCGCGTCAAACGGACCCTTCCCCAGCAGATCGATCGTTCCCGAAGTCGGACGCAGGAACCCCGCGACAGACATCATCCACGTCGTCTTGCCCGCTCCGTTCGGACCCACCAGGCCCATCACCGCGCCTTGCGGCACGGAAAGGGTAAAACCATCCAACGCCAGGCGTCGGCCATAGCGCTTCACCAGATCGCGCGTTGAGAGTGCCACACCGATCATGCGTCCCTCCTGCGGAAAACCGCACTGCCAAGGAGCAAGTAGAACAAACCGAGCACCACCAGACGGAACGCCGCCTCGCCGAGCGGCTCCGCACTCTGCCGCCAGAGAAGCGTCGTCACGCTCGAGGGGGAGAGACAATCGAAATTCGATAACCACGCGAGGTTGAACTTCGTACCGAAAAACGACAGGAGGGTCGGCAGGATTCCCAGCACCGTGACGGCGAAAATGCCCAGCGCCGTCGCCCGGCTTCCCGTCCGCGAGAGATGCGAAATGCCCAAGGCCACACCGAGCCACGCCAGCGAATAGACCCAGGCACGCGTGCCCCAGTCAAACATCGCCGGCAGCAGCGCACGCGCCTGGCTGAGACGGATCTCTGCGACGATCCACGCGGCCAACGCACTCGCCACGAGACCGCACACGAGCAGAAGCGCCTGCCCCAGGTATTTACCCAGCGTCCATTCGACACGCGTACACCGCACGATCGAATAGCGAACCGCGCCGCTGTGCAGATCGTCCGCCACGCGATTGCCCGAAACGAGCACGACGAGCAACGGCGCACAGAGGAACACGAACCAGGCATAGACGAGTTCAATCGGATGACGCCCCTCGATGTCCTTGAACACGAGATCGTTCTGGACAACGGCCCGCACGATCTTCTTGAACGGTTTCGATTTCCAGAGTGTCGTGGACACCACGCCCGTCTGTTCGGCGGCCGGCAACTGCAGAACCTGCGCCAGCTCCTTCTCCATCCGGCTAAAGGCGGAAATCGTCCCGTACATGCACATGACGGCCGCCACGACGTAAAGGAGCAAGAGCACCAACGCGCGCCGGCTCCGAATCGCGCCCGCCCATTCATTCAACGCAACTTGCCAAATGCGTCCGAGGGCCCTCATGGACGACCTCCCCGACGGCCACGCGGAAAGCGGAAATCCTGCAACTGTCCCTGCACGGCGATCAACGGTTCCGCCACACCCGGATCGATGAAGTCCGTCATCTGCATCTGCGAAACCGTGTCGCGTCCATCGGGCGCCACCAGGCCACCGAGCTTGTCGTACGTTTCGGCCATAATGGCCGTCGCATCGCCTACCATCCGCAGCCCCAGCTCCTGCGTAATCGTCTTCTTGCTGGCGATCTGGTCCGCCAGCGCCTGCATCGTTTCATAGAGCTGCGTGTTCATCTCGTCGAGTGTCGCATCGAACTTCTGGGATGTCGCCTCGTCGAGCTTCAGCTTTTCCTTCCAGTTCGCCCGCGCCACGTCAACCCGCGCCCGCCAGATCTCCTGCGCCTCCTCGATGCGGGCGCGCAGGTCCTCCGGCTTCAGTTGGGCTTCCTTCGGCGCGGATGCCGTCGGCTCGTTCTCCTGCTCGGCCGAGGCGACCGCATTCGTCGCAGACGCCTCGTCGACCGTCACCCGGGCGACTTGATTCGTCGCGGCGAACAGCGGCTTGGAACGCTCCTTCCCCTTCCTCCGCAGATGACGCGCCTCATCGGGGATATTGACCATCCGCGCGAACGACGAAAAGGCGTCCGGCGTGGACTTCGCCTTGGCCTTCTCCTCCACGAGCTGCTGTTCTCGCACGCGCAATTCGGCACGTGGCCCCCAGGAGCCCACGATCAACCCCGCCAGTCCGGCGAGCGGAATCCAGAACCAGCTCTTCATCAGACCCTACCTTTTGTTGACGATTTTCTGCAGGACGGCGTTCTTGAGGATTTTACGCAACCTCAGCGCCCCCAGCACGAGCAATGTAATCGCAAGACAGAACAGAATCGCCGCCCCGATCGCCGTCACGCCGCCTTCCGCGAAACCCTTCTTCATCCACTTGTCGAGGCTCTGCAGGAAGAGCTGGAACACCGCCGTACCGCTTGTGACGATCATGAAGAACATCGGCAGAAGCGCGATCCAGAACTTCAAGTGCTTCTTGAGCAGCCACAGCGAAGCCGTGAGCAGCGTGAGCGCCGCCAGCATCTGGTTCGCGCTCGCGAACATCGTCCAGAGATTCGCCGCCATCGACGGATTGAGCACCAGCAGATACACGCCGATGGCGATCACGACGGCCGTCGCGAAATACATGTTCTTGTTGAGGCGCACGACGAGACTCGGTTTCGCCTCCGCCGCATTCGGCTCCTTGCCCTGCGACGCGGTGGACCAGATCTCCTGCCACACGAACCGCGCGAGACGCGTACAGGCGTCGACCGACGTCATCAGGAACGCCGCCACGGCGAGGAGCATGAAACTTTCGCTCGTTTTCTCGGGAAGCCCCATCTTCGCACAGAAGCTTGCCAGTCCCTGGGCGAACATCACCACGGGCTTGCCACCCGCAAGGCCGCTCATCAGGTCCGCCTGCGAATGCCAGGCGACCGCGACAAGCGCCAACAGCGCCACCACGCCTTCGAGCAGCATGCAGCCATAGCCCACCGGACGGATATGCCGTTCGTTGTCGAGCTGCTTCGAGGTCGTCCCGCTCGCCACGAGCGCATGGAAGCCCGAGCACGCCCCGCACGCCACCGTCACGAAGAGCAACGGGAACACGCACTGCGTCACACCCTTCGCGTTCGTCACCGTCAAGCCGGAGAACGCGTTCACGTTCAGCGTCGGATGCACCCAGAAGACCGCCGTCAGACCAAGCGCGAGCATCGCGTAGAGGAGGTAGCTGTTCAAGTAGTCGCGCGGCTGAAGGAGCAGCCACACCGGCAGCGTCGACGCGACAAAGCAATAGACGAACAGCACAACCACCCAGATGTTCTTACTCGTTGCCGCCGTCACACCGAAAAGCGCAGTGAGGTCGCACGGATAGAGGACGCCGATCCACACGAGGAGGAACAACACAGGCACAAAGATGAAACTCGCCGTGAAGACGCTCCAGCGGAACTTGTACACGCACACGCCGAAAAGCGCCGCTTCAAAAATGCCGAGTAACGAAGAGGTCGCCACTTCCGGATTCGAGACGAAAGCATCCGCCACCTGCCCCGTGAAGACCGCCATCACCAGTACCAGCGCCGAGAAGCAGAAGAGCAGGAAGATCATCTTGCCCGAACGTCCCATCACGGACTCGATGACGCTGCCAATGGACTTGCCTTCATGGCGGACCGACAGGAAGAGCGTCACCATGTCGTGCATCGAGCCGATGAAGATGCATCCCAGCACCACCCACAACGCCACGCTCGCCCAGCCGAACTGCGCCGCCAGAACAGGACCGATGATCGGTCCCGCCCCCGCGATCGCCGCGAAGTGGTGTCCGTACAGCACCATCGGATGCGCCGGCACGTAGTCGATGCCGTCTCCCATCGTATGCGCGGGCGTCGGCTTGTCGGGGTCGATGCCGATCGCGCGGGCGATGAACTTCGAATAGAGGAAATACGCAAGCGTAAAGCACGCGATTCCAATCAGCAAGAGCAGAGCACCATTCATTTCTTTTACTCTCCAATGCGCACACGACGCCCTTCAACCGTAATCCGTCCCGCCGCCAGATGGCGCAAGGCCTCCGGGAAGGCAATGTGCTCCTGCACCTGAATGCGGGCGTGAAGTGTTTCCGGCGTGTCATCCTCCAAAACCGGCACGCACTTCTGCACGATGATCGGACCCGAGTCCGTCCCCGCATCGACGAAATGCACCGTCACACCCGCCACCTTGCAGCCGTAGTCAGGCGCCTGGGTCCAACTATGGACACCCGGGAACGCCGGCAGCAGCGCAGGATGGATGTTCAGCACGCGCATTGGAAACGCCGCCAAAAGCTTCGGCTTGACGATGCGCATGAAGCCGGCGAGCACCACCGTATCACAGCCGGCCTCCTTCAGCAGACGGATGCATTCATCCTCGCCAGGTCCCTCCAACTTCGTCTTCCACGGGGAACAGTCGAGCCACTGGCAGGGAATGCCGTGCTTACGGGCGCGATCAAGAATCTTCGCGTCAGGGACATCCGCCAATACGAGCTTGATTTCCGCATCCAGCTCGCCCTTTTCAATCGCATCCACGATCGACTGCATGTTCGAGCCCGCGCCCGAACCCAAAACTCCAAGCTTCAACGTCGCCATTGTTTCTCCTTTAACGCGGAATATTATAGCATTTCCGCTCCCCCGCGCGCAAGGAGTCTTACAGATGGAGGTTCCCCAGTTTTGTCGACCGCTGCCGAGCCCCGACCGGACGGAGACAGAAAATTCAGGGAAAATTCTCCAGGTTTTCAGGGGTAAACATTTCAACCCGTCGGGCTTTATGCTATACTATTTGCATGGCCGATATACCGCAAACATCAATCACGCTTTTACGTGCGCTCGCCACCTCGACGGCGAACGATCAATGGTATCGTTTCTACGACACCTACAAGGGGCCCGTCTTTGGCTTCATCCACGCCAACTTCCCCTATCTGGATCCCGACGCCATCTTCCAGGACACGCTGATCGCCTTGGCAAGATGCCTTCCGTCCTTTCACTACACGCCCGACGAAAAGGGACATTTCCGCAACTATCTGATGGGAATCGTCAAGCACAAGGCACAGGACATCCTCCGCAAGCAGAAGTTGGAAGATGACCACCGGCGAAAGTTCTCGCAAGACCCGACCTTCCCTCGCAATCCGATCGTCGAGACACCCATTAACGACTTGGACGGCGACCAGAGGGAAGCCATTTACGAGACCGCGATCGCGCAGCTTCTTGCGGATGAAAACATCAACGCAAGTACGCGAACGATTTTCGAACGCGTCGTCTTGCACCATGAAGATTCCGCCTCCGTCGCCGCCCAGTTCGGCACGACGCGCAACAACGTCTACCAGATCAAGGACCGACTCACGGAACGGCTGAAGGAGATTGTGCAGTCTCTTCAGTCGGAGCTGGAGAATTAGCGGCGTCCAGCGTCTCAAGAAGCCGGATGGCGCGCTTGTTGCCTTGCCGTGCGGCCGCTTTGAGCCACACCTCGGCTTCTTTCTGATTGCGTTCCACGCCCAAGCCCAGCAGGAAACATTCGGCGAGCATCACCTGTCCGGGGGCATGGCCCCGTTCGGCCGCTCGCTGAGCCAGGCGGAAACCTTCCTTTACATCCTTCTCCACTCCGCGGTCATTCATATAGCAATAGGCCAAGTTGGTCATCGCAACGACATTTCCGCCTTCGACCGCCAAAAGAAAACACTGCACCGCCTGCCAGTCGCTCGGTTCGCATCCATAGCCATGGAGGTAGCAGAGGCCAAGCGACGCCTCGGCATCGTGGTTCTGCGCCTTCGCCGCCTGCTGATACCACTGGAACGCCTTCTGCTGGTCCTTTTTCGGGCCTCGTCCGTAGAAGTAGGCTTCCGCAACGAGCAGCTGCGCCGTCACATTGCCCGTTTCCGCCAACGGCAGCAGACGCTTGAAATGCGCCGTTTCCGACTCGGACTTCTTCTTCAGAAGCGCCTCGGGACCGGCCGGAATCTCAACCACCACCGTCGACGGCGGAAGCGGTTTCACGGACATCGAATTGGACCAGCTGATCCCGAGCACCGACAACAGCACCGCCAAACCCGAATAGAACGCGATGCGAAAGTAGACAGGGTAGTGACGCCGGCGAACGGCACGGGCGAAATCATCCGCCGAAGCATAGCGATCCTCAGGGGCCTCCTGTGTGGCCTGACGGATGATCATCCGCCAGGGTCCCCGCGGCGCATTGCCGTCGAAACACGCCGACAAGACCTTGCCCAGCGAAAAGACATCGCTCCGCGCCGAGGCAATTCCCTTGATCAGCTGTTCAGGCGCGGCAAACCCCAACGTCCCCACGCCCAGAGGCCGTCCATTCAGCTGCGAAAGCGCAAACGGCTGTGTTTGCGTACCCGTCTTCTCCATCTTCTTGACGAGTCCCGGATCGATCAGCACGGGCTCCCCGTTGGGACGCCGCAGAATGTTCGCCGGCTTGAGATCGCGATGGACATATCCGGCCGTATGCAAACGTTGTACGGCCTTCGCCACCGACACGATGAAATCCGGAATCTCCTTGCGCGGCGGCGGGAACGACAGCGGCCGCAGATACTCCATCACATAGTAGGGACTCCCTCCGCTGACGCCACTGCCATAGAAGGTCGGGAACGCCCCTTGCTGCAAAAAGCGGATGGTATCCATTTCCACAAGGAATCGGTCACGGATGCCCGCATCCTCGCTCACAAGCAACTTCAACGCACCCTCGCGTCCGGTACGTGTGTTCACGACTCGGTAGACCTCGGCCGAACACCCCTTCCCGAGGTAGGCCACCGTACGCCATTCACCCAATGTGGTCCCGCACGGGAAACGCCCCCGCGAAGGCGGCGTGGCCGGACGCGACGCCAGCCAATCTTCAATCTCGTGATTTTCCGTTTTCATGCGACGCCACCAACTCACGGAAAGCCATCAACTGAGGGGGATCTCCAATGACGCTCACCTGATCGCCGACTTCAAAACACCAGGTCGGCCCCGGATTGCGGAATCGCGTCCCGTTGCGCAGGATGGCCACCACACTGGCCCCCGTCTTCGCACGAATGTCAAGACCGCGAATCGTCTCGCCCACCGCCGGCGATCCCGCCTCGATTGTCACATAACGATAGAAGTCGCTCGGCACGCTCAGCGTCACAGCTGTCGAAACAGATTTCTTCTTGCTCGCCAATGCACGACGCTTCTCGGCGCGAATCGCCTTGCCGAACTGATACCCCGCCACGCGGCCCGCCCGCCGGAATCGTTTCCACCCCAGTACGCCCACCACGAGCATCACAATGAAAATGCCCGTACGCGCAGAAGGTTCGTCCGGCTGGATATTGACGTTCAACATCAGAATTTCCGCAAAGGAGAGAATCATCACCGCTCCGACGGTGAACGAGGTCACCACAAGCTGCAAAGCACCCTTCCACTTGCCCTTCGCGGGGTTATGCGTCCGCGTGCCCGTAAAGACCGCCGAAATGTCACGTCCGAGCGACATCGCCAAACCGTAGGCCGGCGCCAACAGCGAAAGGAAGAACAGATTGGCCCCCAGGCAGAAGAAGAATCGCTTGTGCGCGTCAAAGAACGGGAAGGTCTCGTAGGTATGAGAGCAGCACACCGAAGCCGCCACGGCCACGCACAAGTTCAGCACCGCCAACGTCACCAGCCACACGATGCGGTTGCGCAAATGCTGCTGCAATTGCGACGGCACGGCGGCGGAGCGGAAGCGCGCCAACCAGTCCTGATAGGCCGCCAACCAGCCCCGAAGCCGCTCGGGCAGATGCGACTCGCACCAGTCGCCCACCGGATCGGAAAGCCGCAGCATCACCGGATTGAGAATCGTCGTAACAAGCGACACGCCCACGACGATCTGGTACATCGGACTCGACGTATCGCCCGTCTGCGTCATATAGATGAGGGCCACCATGAACGCGAATTCGCCGATCTGCGCCAGACCGAATCCCGTCTGGATGGCGTCCTTCACTTTCTGTCCTGTGAGAATCGACATCAGAAAGCAGTTGAATCCCTTCCCGCACACGACAAGTACCACAAGCGCAAGAATGGTCCCCAAATGATGCCAGCAGACGAGCGGATCGACCAAGAGCCCGATCGTCACGAAAAAGACGGCGGCAAACATGTTGCGCAACGGCGAAGCGAGTTCATGCAGGCGCTGCCGCACATCGCTTGACGCACCGAGCACACCGACGAGGAAGGCCCCCATCGCCAGCGAATAGTCGAACCGATACGCGACATAGCTCACGAGGAAGCAGCTGCCGAGCAGGGCAAGGAGCAGGGCTTCGTCGTCCTTCATCTGCGCGACTCGGTTCAACAGACGCGGCACGAACAGCAAGCCGAACACGATCACGCCAATCAGGAAAACGAACAAGCCGCCTAGCGAGAACCCCACATCGCCGGCATTCATGCCATTCCCCTTCGCAACACCCGTGACAAGCGCGATGACGCCCACGCAGAGGATGTCTTCGAAAATCGTCGTGCCGAAAATATAACGGACAAATGGACGCGAGCTCCACTTCATCTCTTCGATGGTCTTCGCCAGCAAGGTCGTTGCCGAGTCGCAGATGGCCGCGCCGAGAAAAAGGCTTTGCACGCTGTTCCAGCCCAGCAGATTGCGTCCCACCGTATAGCCGAGCCAGATCATCATGATCGAGTCGAAGACGGCGGTCGGAATCGTCACATGTTTGACCTTCTTCATCTCGCCGGCGCTGAACTCGAGTCCGAGCGTGAACATGAGAAACACGATGCCCAGCTGGCCGATCGTGTTAATGCTCTTGGGGTCCGACAGCAGCGAACCGCCCCACGTATGTTCACCCAGCAAAATGCCCGCCAGCAGAAAACCGATCACCTTCGGCCACCGCAACCGCGCGAAGACGATCGAAACCACGCCGACCAATGCCATCAACACGGCGAGGTCCTGAAAGAACGCACTCTCACTCATTTCGTCCGATCCTCAATCGGCTTCCGCCACCAGGCGAGATATTCGATGTTACCCTTCTCGCGTCCCCGGATCGGCGACTCCTCGACCCCAAGAAGTTCAAGTCCGAGCTCATCCTGTCCGAACCGGGTGATCTCCTCGACGATGCGTGCCCGCACTGCCGGGTCCGAGACGACGCCCCCCGGGGCCTGTCCCCGTCCCGCCTCGAACTGCGGCTTGATGAGCGACACGATCTCACCGCCCGGCAGCAAGACCTCCGCCATCGGCGGCAGAATCAGCTTGAGCGAGATGAAACTCACATCCGTCACTGCACGGGCCGGACGCTCCGGCAAATCCGCCGCCGTGAGATTACGCGCATTGAAATTCTCCCGGACCCATACGCGCGGATCCGTGCGCAGCTTGTAGGCGAGCTGGTTCGTCCCCACGTCGATCGCCATCACGCGCAGGGCGCCATGCTGAAGCATACAGTCGGTAAAACCGCCTGTCGAGCTGCCGACGTCCAAACAGACAAGTCCCTCGACCGTCCACGCCGGGAATTTGCTGAACGCACCTTCCAGCTTTTCCCCACCGCGGGAGACAAAACGCGGCGGGGCTTCGACCTCGACGGTCACATCGTCTGCGACAGCCCGCCCCGCCTTGGTCTCGACACGTCCTTCCACGCGCACCTTGCCTTCCAGGATCAAAGCCTGCGCCGCCGTCCGGGAAGGTGCCAAACCACGCGCAAACAAAAGCGCGTCTAGCCTCAGCTTCTCCGTCATTTCTCGATCGGTGCCACCTTGCGGATGTCGGAAGACTGAATGAGCTGCTGAACGCCCGGTGCCGTCTCAAGCGTGATATTGCCGAGCAGGTCTTTGTTCACCAGCACGCCCTTCATAATGCCACGCGTCGTATCCACCAGCGTATCCGGCTTGAAGATACGCGTCATCCGGGCATAGAGCTGCGTCGTGTCACGCGACTTCACGTTGATCTTGAAGGCTCGGTCCTGATAGCCATTGCAGTGCACGACCACCGTATGCGGACCGACGCCGACCTTCTCCACCGCCAGCAACTTCGACTTCATCGCATCGCCGCCCTGGCTTTCAGTCGTCCCGACGGACCGTCCGTCCAGGGTAATTCTCGCCCCCGGCGGCGTTGTAATGACTTCAAGGCGGCCCAAGGTACTTTCCAGCGTGAATTCTTCCGTCGTCTCGCCCGCGTTCTCGACCTGTACGGTCCGCACGAGCGGCGCGTGTCCGTCGAGTTCGACGCGGATGTTGTGTTCACCCGGACGCACCGTCGTCAGCGTCAGCGGCGTCTTGCCCTGGAAGTCGTCATCGATGAACACGCGTGCCTGTTCAGGCGTCGACACGACCGTCAACCGCGCGGCCTTGCCCTTCAGGCGCAGTGCGAGCGTCTGGCGCTCGCCGGGCTGCAGACGCAACTCACGCGTCTCCTCTTCGTAGCCGGCCAGTCGGAAGACGACCGTCGCCAGGCCTTTCGGGACCTTCTCGAGCGTCATCGGCGTCACGCCCTTTTCCACACCGTTGACAAGCACGGTTGCACCGGCCGGTTCCGACGAACACTCGACGATGCCCGAATCCAGCGCCAGCACTTCCTCGCGCACGAGCGGACGGCGGCCCTCGGTCTTCACATCGATCTTCTTCTTCTGGTAGCCGTTCAACGAAAGTTCAAGCGCATGCGAACGGCTGCTCGCGAGCGAGGTGATCAGCAGCGGCGTCGTACCGAGCGACACGCCATTGCACTTCACATCGGCGCCCGCAGGAGTCGTCTTCACAAGGATGATGCCCTTTTCCTGCGCGAGCTGGAAGTTCTTCTGCACAAAGGCGCTCGGCTTGATTTCAACAAAGGCGTCCTTCGAGACGCACGACGGCGCCTCCAGATGAAGGAGATGCTGTCCGGGCGCAAGGCCAAACACCGAACACGGCGCAGGACCCTGCAACTTGCCGTCGACAAAGACCTTCACGCCCTCCGGCTCCGCCGTGACATCGAGACGCGCCGGCGTTTCGTTTTCAACCGCGCCCGCGAAGAAGGCGGCCATCAGACCGATCAGGAGAATCAAACGCGTTTTCATTACTTAAGCCCTTTCTTCATGCGGTTCTCGACATCCAACAGCTTGCTGGCCGCCTCGGAATGCCGCGGATCCTTCGGATCCGGAACCATTTCGCACAGGACGCGCAGTTCCTGCTTCGCCGTTCGCCAATCGGCCAGGTTGATGGCCCGGTCCGCACGGAAGCGCTGGTCACGGTAGCGCTTGTCCAGTTCCTTCGCAACGTCGTTGCGGTGGTTCACCAGCGCGCCATAGTCCTCGGGTTTCGGATTGACCGTCTCCAGATAGAAGATCGCCTCGTTGTAGGCTGCAAGTGCCGATGCGATGTTGCCGTACTGCACTTCGCGTTCTTCCCACTTCGCATCGCCCGTACGACGCAGTTCCTTGCTCATCTCCACAAGCTTCTCCGCCGAGAACTGAATCGCCCAGATGCCGAGTTCGTTCTTCGAGAACGTTTCAAGCTGTTCACGCACGGCGCGGAACACGTCCGGTTCCTGCGTGTTTTCAATCGACGTGGCGAAGACCTTGCCGCCACGCACGATCTTGAGCGAAAAACTCTTCAACGTGCCCGCCTCGAGCGGCACGCCCGTGTACTCGGGCGCCAGCTTGTAGAGTTCGGGAGCCTCGAGAATCGCCTCCAGCCGCTCGATCGTATTGGACGGAATTTGCGCCGACTTCCGCACATGGCGATTCTCTTTCGGCACATCGTCGATTTCCACGGTCATCACACCGGCGCGGTCCATGGAGAGCGCATAGCGATAGACGCTTTCCTTGTCGGCCTCGACCTTTTCGAACTGCAGCGAATACAGCGTCGGCTTGACCTTGGGCAGCGGTTTCGTATCGATTTCCACCGGCTTCTTCTGTTCACCGCCCATGAGAATCACGGCGGTTGCGCCGACGACCGCCAGCGCGGCGACCGCCCAAATGACAATGCGCATCGGCGCGCGCGCCTGCGCAGGTGTCATGTCCTCGTCCTTCGACTTCCCCAGACCGAGGTCGACCTTGGCGGGTTCGCCGGCCGGCTGAACGGAGGCCGGCTCATGCGGCTTCGACAGTACCGGAACCTGATTGGCGTCAACCACGGACAACACCGATTCACCCACTTCCACGCGATCGCCCAGCTTGAGTTCGTGCGAGTCGGCCCCCAGCATTTCACCATTCACCAGCGTGCCGTTCGCGCTTGCCAGGTCGGTCAACCACAACACGCCGTCACGCAGTTCGAACAGACAGTGGTTACGCGAAAGCGCGGGATCATTGATGGAAACTTCACAGGAGGACGCCCGCCCCAACCGCAACCCCGACGGCGGCACGTCGAAACGACGATCCTTGAGCGGACCGGTCACAACGAGAATTTGAAGTGCTTTAGTACTCATTTGAAACGCTCCTTCAGAAGACACTCTTCGCCGCCTGCGAGAGGATCGGCCCCAAGAGGATGATGAACACGGCAGGGAAGATGCAGAGCATCAACGGACCCAGCATTTTCACCGGGGCCTCATTCGCCAGCTTCTCCGCCCGATCGAAACGACGCCCGCGCAACTGCTCGCTCTGAATGCGCAGAATCGAACCGATCGACACACCCAGCTCGTCCGCCTGAATGAGCGAATAGGCCACGCTCTTCAAGTCCGACTGACGCACACGGTCCGCCATGTTCTTCAACGCCACACGACGCGGCGTTCCCACCTGGATCTCCTTCGTCATGCGGATGAGCTCCTCGTTGAGCGGATCGAGCTTGCGCCGCTCGCAATTGCGCTGCAACGCACTCATGAAGTCCATGCCCGCCTCCACGCTCAATGTCAGCAGATCCAGAACAAACGGCAGCGCCCGCATGATGGACAGGTGGCGCTTCTTGAGAGAACGCCGGAGCCACGAGAGCGGATAGATGTAGAACCAGAAGATGCCCATCAGCGAAAGCGGCAGCACATTCTCGGAAAAGACAGAATCGGGCATCAACGCGCCCATGGCGAGAATGAACAGCGTCCAGAAACCGCCACAGACAAGCGGCATCAGATACTTCAGCGCCAGAAATTCGTTCGCCGTGAGTAAGCCTTCCATCCCGGCGGC
>JAZUGW010000243.1:0-32014 GCA_045641465.1 Kiritimatiellia bacterium
CTCGAACGTCTTGCGATACCAACCCACGCCGCGCCACGGCAACTTGCCCGTGCCGCCATGGGCCTTCGGATCGAACGGACCCGAAATCGCCCAGTCATGCGGAACCCGCACCGCCTCCCAGCCCGTATCGTCGAAGTTCGGTGCCTCCGCCTTCAGAGAGCACGACGGATCCTTCGCGAAACGCCATCCCTCGCCGCTAAACGGCACATCGGCCTCAAACGACCATGCACCCAGCGTCACACAAAACAACAGACCAGCCACGAGCGTCTTTTTCATCTGTATCCTTTCTGCACATCGTTCGAAGACGCATTAGCGCGCCCGCGTGAAACGGACAATGCACCCGCCGCCGGGCGCGAGGGTGAAGGCCATCTTCTCGCCGGCTTTCACCTTTTGCACGCGATGCACGTAATGCGTGGGGGCGGTGGCCGCATCGGCGGCATCGCTGAAGATTTCAGCCATCCATTCGCCCTTGCCGAGAAACGCCGTCTCGAAGGCGATCTCCTGCTTTTGGGCGTTGCCGATCGCCGCCGCGTACCACACATCGCCCGTACGGCGCGCCATCGCCGCATAAGTAGTGGGCGTGCCGCCGAGGGCCACCGTGTCGTCCCACACAACCGGAATCTGCGCCATGAATTTAAAGCACTCCAGGTTGCGCTCATATTTCGTAATCGACTCGGCGAGCATCTGGATGTAAGCCTGGAACATCATCACAAGCGCCATCTGGTGGACACGCGTACCCTGCGAGCCGGGATGGTTGACGATGTTCTTGTGCTTCCCGAGCGGATAGTTGTCCATCGAGCCGGGCGTGTAGTCCATCGTGCCCGCCACGAGGCGCGTATAGAACAAGCCGAGGTCGTTCGCCATGAAGTCGTAGCCGCCCCTGAACCAGCGGGTGTTCTCAAGTCCGAACACGCCCTCGAAGCTGAGGATGTTCGGATAGGTGCGGCAGAGTCCGGCCGGACGATGCGCGCCATGGTAGTCTACGAGCAGCTTCCGCTTCGCGCAGAGTTCGGCGAAGCGCCACACGAAGCGTTCCATATCCGCATCGCCGCGATCGAGGAAGTCGATCTTGAAGCCCTTCAAGCCGATGTCGGCCGCCCAGTCGACGAGGTCCGCCTCGTTGCCCTTGAACCACGAAACCGGCAGCCACACGAAGACGCCCACGCCCTTCTTCTGGCCGTACTCGGCAAGTGCGGGGATGTCGAACTTCGGCGCCTTGTCCCAGAAGACGGTGCGGCCCACGTCGCACACGCCGTCGAGATACACGTACTCGATGCCGTGCTTCGCGGCGAAGTCGATGTAGCGGCGATACGTTTCCGTGGTGCAGCCCTTTGCCACGCCCAGATTGTCAAAGAAGCACCACCAGTCCCAAATCACCTTGCCGGGCTTCACCCAGGAGAAGTCGCCCGTGGCCGGACGCGCGAGCGCATCGATGAGGTCGGCCTCGCAAAGCTGCACGGGCGAATCGGCGAGGATGAAACCGCGCCACGGGAAGGTGCGCGTCCCTTCCGTTCGAACGAGATAGGGCGCGGTCTTCTTGATCTCCGCGCGCAGAGAGGTATACGAGATGAAATGCGGCCACGGTGCGAAATCCGCACGCAGACTCACGCCCTTCCCCTCTTCACCTGCGCGGCGACGGAGATTCCACACGGGATAGTCGCGTCCGTCGGAATCGACCACCGCCACCGTGTGGCCCGCGCACGAATAGACGAACGGCAGATAGAAATGCACCTTCCCCTTCTCGCCCGTCGCGAGCGGCAACGTCTCCGCCAGCCCGGTCTGCGGCACCGCCTCTTCGAAGCCATACCGCGTCTCGGGCGTGTAGATGCACGTGGCCTTCGCGTCCGGGATGGTCACGCCCGCCTCTTCGCCTTCCACTCGCATCTCGCCCCCGAAGTTCGTCTCGAAGCGATACGCCACTCCGTCGTTGCGCGCGATGAGCCGCACGCCCCAGCCGCCGAAATCGGCTTCCGTCTCGTTTGCGACAAGATCGATAAAGCTCTTCTTGTAGATGGGCATCGGCACGGTGCCCGAAAGCGCGCGCGTCTGCGTGCGTTGAGGCGTCTCCACGAGTCCGAGCCGCCGACCATCCACCTTGAGCGAAATCTCCGTGCGTCCCACGAGCACCGCGCCTGCGCGCCGCACCTCGTAGGCGAGCGGATTCGCCCAGAGACGGATCTCGTTCTTCCCGTCCGGACTCTTCGCTACCGCGACCGGCTCGTTCGCCGGACGCGTCCCCGCCGGCAGCACAAACGGCGACGGACCGAGGTTCGCATGGAAGCGGCGCTCCACCGTGTCGAAGAGGCCCGCCTCGCCATCTCTCACACGGCGGCACGGCACGAAGGTGCGCTGCGGCGTACCGTCCGCGCTCGTGATCTCAAGCGAGTAGAGTTTCAGCGCCGCGAAGCGATCGGGGCACACATGGTCGCATGCCGCGAGGTGCGTCGCACACACATAGAGCGACTGCGCGCAGTCGCCCGTGGACGCGCAAGCGAGCTCCTCCGCCCACGCCGCAGCCCCCGCCGGTTTCCAGCGGAAGCCCGCACCGTCGATTTCCACGGCGATCTTCACGCCATAGAATCCGGGCTTGTCGCAGTAGACGTTCTTTCCCTTTCCGCGCCACACACGGTAATGGCCCGTACCGCCCATACGCACGTCCATCAGACACGCATTGTTCCACGGCGGTTCGACCGGCTGCGCGCCAAAGGCAGTCGCCTCCACGCCCGGCTGGTCGCGCCGCAGTTCCATCACCGCCTTCACGGTGTCGCGCGCCTTCACCTTGTACCCGGAATCGACATACTGCTCGCCCGTCGACTCCACATACGCCAGCTCTTCATAGCCATCCGGAAGCGACGATGCGACAACCGCCATTTCCATCAAGCCGAGCACCAACAACAGCACATTTAATTTTGCCTTCATCTCAGATCTCTCCTTGGAGAATCTCATGTCCGGGTCTTGAAGTCGATCACGCTTTCCACCGTCATCGACTCGTCGGCGGCCCGCACACAGGAAAGACGGAAGGTCTCGCCGCCCGGCGGAACATCGAAAACGAGATGCTTCGGCTCGTACAGGGCCTTCGGCACGTCCTTCACCCACGGTGCCGCCGCGTCTTGAACCCGGCGCTCCTTCGTGAACACGGCCGGACAGAGCAGGCGCTCTTCGGGATAGGCCTCGCGGCTGGACAAACGGGTCATCGTATCGGCGGTCATGTGCAGCTGGTCCCACATGCAGGCGAAATAGGCCTGCGCCTTGAGCGCCCGCACAAGTCCCATGGACATCGAATGGTGGCCATGATGATTGACTTTCGCAAGGTTCACGGGACCGCACACCTTGCCCAACTCGTTCTCGATCTGGATCCTCTTCTTGGGCGCGACCAAGATGCCGTCGGAGAAGTCGCCCGCCGTGTAGAAGCGGAACTTCCCGTACGTGAAGATCATACCGAGCGACATGCCGTTTTCATTGAGACTGCGCGGCGGATTCGGACGGGAGAGAATCGGCTTGTAGAGGTCCTTCACCGTACCGTCGGGCAGGAGGATGCGTCCATTCGCGCACAGCGGCTGCACCGAAAAACCGGTTGGCTTTCCACGGAGCGGATCAAGCTGGTCGCTGCCCTTTTCGAGACGGAACTTCTCGATCTTCGTTCCGCGCCGCTGCATCTCGGTATAGACAGCACGCAGATTGCCGATCATCGAATAGTCTTCTTTCGGATTCTTGGGCAGCGGATCGTTGAAATCCGGCCAGGCCCGGTCGATGGCACGCGAGAAATCGAGATAGTCGATGACCTGGCCGAGTCCGCTCTTCACATAGGACCCATCGGCCGACTTGCCCGCGTGGTAGGCGAGTCCGCCGCCGTGATCGCTGTGATAGTGCGAAAGCATGAACCGATCGACCTTCTTGCCCTGTGGATTCACCCGAAGCACATAGCGCGAAACCCATTCGCCGGCATGGCGTTCCATCGAGGGGAGAATCGGAATCTGAAGCTTTCCACGCTTGTGCGCCGCATGATCGCCGGCGTCGATCAACAACGTCGTGCCATCCGGATAGATGAGAAAAAGCGATTCCGCCACCCCGGTGTAAATGGCATGGATCTGGAAATGCCCCGGCTGCCAAGGCACCAGCGCCTTGCCCACGGCGGCATTCGCCGTTCCCTCGGCAAATGCCTTCAGGAATCCACTCAGACCAAACAACGCCGCCGACCCCAGGCCTGCGGCCAAAAACTCTTTTCGCTTCATGATTTGTTTCCTCCTGATGATCAACGCGTGCACTTGAGCGCAAACGGCAGCTTCCCGCGCGCATAGGCCTCGGGCACCGTCACGATTGTGTTCTTCCCGTCGCGCCGCGTCGCAAGCAACGCCGTTTCGCCAACGATCGTGACCTTCGTCGTTGCCGGCAGTTCGCAGGCGAGCGTAATTTCGGCGGCCGGCTCCTTCACGATGGCGTAGGCGAAACGACCGTCCTTCGACTGCACGTAGTCGATCGTCTTCGTATTGAACGGCGCGAGAATGCGCGTGGCGTAAATGGCCTCGCCCCAACGGCCCAGCCACTGGCCGATCTGCTGGAGACGCGTCTTCTGGATTTCGGGGAACGCGCCTTGCGGATCGAGGTTCACGAGAAGCAGCAGGTTGCCGCCGCGCGCGACGATGTCGGAGAAGTGGCAGATGAATTCCTTCTCGGTCATCACCATGGAGGGATCGAAGTTCTCCATCCAGTGGTTGCCGTAGCTCTTCGAGATGCCGGAGCAGGATTCCCACGGATGCCACTTGGCCGGATCGATATCCGCCTCCGTATCGCCCCATTCGTCCGTGAAGAAGTCGCCGCGAATCGTCCGCAGGCCGATGAGATGCTTACGCAGTTTCGAGTACTTCTTGATTTCCTCGGACGTACCCTTGCCGCAACGGTCGTTGCACGCGACCTCCTTGCGGCCCTCGGCGCGGTTGTAGAAGTAGGCGGCGATCTCGTAGCTGCCGTTGCGGTCGGCCGGCGTGAGCCAGTCGTAGTCGCCCCAGAGCAGATCGGGATCGTACTTGTCGATGAACTCGGTCGTCTGCGGCACGATGTAGTCGTGTACGAAGTCCTTCACCGCCACCTTGCCGGAGCATTTCCATTCCATGTCCGCCGAATAGGGCCGCAGGTTCCACGGAAGCGAGACCGCCATTTTAACCGAACCGTCGTTCTGCAGTATCGGATACTCCCATTCGCCGGCCTGCGAAATGTAGATGCCGAACTTGAGTCCCTCGGCCCGGCAGGCGTCCACCATCTCGCGCGCGAAGTCGCGATGCGCCGCCATGTCCATCGTGTCACGGAACGTGTAGGAACAGTCCCAGAGGCAGAAGCCGCTATGGTGCTTGAGGAACGGCACTACATAGCGCGCACCGCACTGGCGGAAAACCTTCATCAGCTCGGGAGCGTTGAACTTCGTCCCGCGGAAGAGGTCGAGCAGATGGTCACTCTTGAAGTCGGCCCCCCAGTTCTTCTCGTGATACTTGATCGTCTGTCGATCCGACCGGCAGCGCATCTCATACCAGTCGGGATAGAGACGATACCCCTTCTTGTAGGGACACCACGAAGCGACCGACCACGGACCCCAGTCGATGAAGATGCCGAGTTTCGCGTCAATAAACCAATCGGGACACGTATGCTGATCCATCGAGGCGCCCGTCGCCTTCCAGCGTCCCTTGTCGTTGACATCCTTGACCTTGCTCATCTGTTCGTGCGCACGGGCCATGACTTCGGCGGAATGGTCCTTCGCCAGCTGCTTGAGTCCCTTGGGATAGAGGACGGGTTTCCAGTCCTTCGGGCGGCGATACCCTTCCGGCGCCACCGGAATTCCATCAACCGGCTTCATCTTCTGCTGCGCGTAATCATCCGCCGGCGCGGCATTGGAAGGCGCAGCCGCAAACAGCGGGACCGCCCCAAGCGAAAAGACGAACAACGGCAGAACGAGTTCCGCCGCAAAGCGTTTTTGAATTGTAGGCTTCTTCATGGTCTCAACTCCTTTTACTTTTTACATTTTACATTTGCAGCACGCGGACGGTTTCGCCGGGGATTTCAACCGTGCAGGTGTCGTTCTGCCAACGCCACGGAACACCCGTCACAAGTTCGGGCGTCGTTTCCGCCGCTGCGTCTTTTGCAAGACGGGTGAAACGGACGGACCGCGTCTGGCCTTCGAGATTGAACACCGTCACGTAGCGGCCTCCAGGAACGGTACCGAACTGCTCCACCACCATCCGCGGGGAATCCGTCGCGACGAGACGATTCACCGGACGCCATCCCGCCTCGGCCACCTTGCGGCAAAGCGGCATGTACTTCTTGAACAGCGGACGATCCCGCTCATAGAGCTCGGGCCGCGAGAAATAATGTCCCGTCGACCCGTTCGCGCTGAAGAAACCGGGGAACATGCCGTAGGCGAGCGAACGCTGCATGAACTTTTCCGTAAACGCCGCCGGGAAACGCTCGAACGCCGTGTCCATCAGGAAGCAATAGGGCTTCCCGCCGCAGAGAGCCCGACGATAGAGGAGCGCGCCATCGGACATCGGTCGCCAATTGGACGGCTTCTTGCCGGAGCCGGGGTTCCAGTCCGTCTCGGTTCCAAGCACGTCCAGATAGGGTACCAGCCAGCACCACGAGACGGGCGTGTAGTTGGCCATCATGAAACGTCCTTTCGGCCACACGCGCTCGGCAAGGCCGCGCACATACTCGTAGGCGATGAATCCCTTGAAGATGCCCACCTGGGCCCCTGGATGTGAGAAAACGAGCGGCGTCTTCATCGCCGCGAAATGCGCGCGATCGTAGTCGAGCGTCGCGGTCACATAGAGCTCGGCAGAATCGACGTATTCGCCGTCGATTCCCTGCGGGAATGTCCCCGCATAGCGCCGCGAGAATGCAGGTTCGCCATGCTTGGCCGACCAGTCGCCGCCCTCAATACCCGGCGCGGAATTGACGCTCCACACGGTCCCCACACACCAGGGCGTATTGCGCAGCAATCCCACATAGTCGCCCGCCGCAGTACGGAAGGCGCTCTTCTGCCATCCCCTCGCGTGGGGGTCCTTCCCTTCCGCCGCGAGACGCTTCGCCGCCTCCACCGTACTTGCCACCGTCGCGCCCTTCTTGATCCCGCCAGGAATGCACATCCACCAGGTGCAGGGTTCCATGTAATTGAAGGTCAAGATGTCATGCGCGTCATCCCACGCCGGCTCGCTGCCACCTTCTTTGAAGCGGAAACCGAAATCCTCCCACCCCTTCACCTTGCTGATGGGGTAGAACGGCATCCAGACGCCCTGGCGTTCGACCCGCACGCGGTTCGCTTCGGGGAAGAGCTGCTGATACCGTTCGAGCGCGCCGCGGAACCCCAGCGTGCCATCGAAGGCGAACGAGCAGAACCCGAAATGCGCCGTCGGATGTTCCTTCGCAAAGCCGAGATCGAACGCGATGAAGAGACACCGCCGAGCGGCGTTTGCGACCACGCGAAAGAAGGCAGGCGCCGTCGGATCAATGCCGAGCGCCTGCCCCCGGCCCGCCGCGTCAACAGCGCCGAACGGCCAACGCGACAAGGCCGCCGTCCCGCAGGGTGGCGCCGTCACATCCATCTGTTCGCCCTTCAGCGGACGGCGCGTGCGCAAATCGGCCAACCACTCGCTCTTGTCCTCGATTGGGATGGCGTAGAGGAACGTGAGCGCGCGATCGCGTCCCGTCGTATCCGTGAGCGTGAGGTCGAAGCAGGTCGCATCGCCCGCCTTGCGGACGTTTTTCTTGAAGGTCATTCCCCAAGCCGTCGCGTCGAACAGCTTGAAATCGCCGTTTGCCGCCACATCGCGCACGAGGAAGCACGGTGCGTCCATCGGTCCGAGGGCGGCCTCGGTGGCACGGCGGTCGAGAACCGTCTTCCGCTCGCCGCGCGAACTCTGGGGATTACGGGAACGGACACGTTCCGAACAGTCGAGAGGAGAAATGACGATGTTGCGGAATTCGATTGGACAACCCTCGCTTTGAAGCTGAAGCCGGCCCCGCGTGGGCTTCGCATTGAAGCCGCGATTGACGATGCGCCCGTTGAACGTCACCGTTACGTCGCCGCCCGAGCAGACCAGCTCCACGCGATTCCATTCGCCCAGGGGCTTCTCGTTGTCCGCCTCGCGAACCGTAATCGCATCCTGCCAATCGCGCGCAATGTCGCTCCGGCAGATGCGCGTATTGCCCGTAATCGTGAAGACGTTCGTCCCTCGGGGATCATGAATGAAATACCGTCCCAGCTTTTCGGCACCTACTCTCCCCGAGAGCGCAATACGGTCGGACCCTTTTGCGCCCACACCCCAGAAGTCGCCCGTCGCGCCCTTGATCAGGTTCACCTCGACCGATTCCATCCACACGCCGCCAAACGCGCCGTCGGGACCCGTCGAGTGGAAGAGAAGGCCGCTATCGGGCGCGGCCTTCTGCTTCCCGCCGAACTGCTCGCCCCCGAGGAAACGGTACTCGAGCGACAGATGGTAGTTCGAGAACTCCTCCTCGCTCACCAGGGCGCCGAATTCCCGCCCCGTCACGCGGATGACGCCGTTCGTCACCGAGAAGACGCCCTTGGGGTCGACATTCCGTCCTCGTCCCCGCAGATACGTATACCAGCCGGACAAATCGCGTCCGTTGAAGAGCGAACGCCCCTCCCCGGCACACACCGCGCCCGCCAGCAACATAACGCCCAAACCGACAACCACTTTCATCACTTCCACTGATTCTAGAGCTTGATACGATAGACCGAAAGACTCGAGGCCGGCGTCGCCACTTCCCATTCGGCGCCGCCCGGGAAGTCGACCGTCATTTCGCGCGGCGACACCTTCGTGGGCGCTTCGAGCGAGTTCACCCAGCCGCGTTCGCCCGTCAGGAGCTGAACCTTCACCTGGCCCGCCGGAAGCGCGCGCCCGAAGTTGAGCTTGGCCGTTCGCGGCTCCTCGTTGACGTTCACGAGCTTCACCACGAGTTCGTTCGTCGCGGCATCGTAGCCGCAAGTCTGGAAGAAGGTCGGCGTGTCCTGCTGCTCGACCGTCGTTTCAAGTTTCTTCTTGCCATCCACGTCCACCTGCACGACATTGCCTTTCACGCGAATCGCAATCGCGTACCAGCGGTTGAGCTCGTACGAGTCGGGAATGCGGGTGGGGTTGCCGATCTTGAGCCCGAAGTTCTCGAACGCGCTTTCTTTATTATCCCAGCCGCCGAGATTCACGCGCAGATAGCGCGAGCCCTTGTTTCCCACCATGACCTGCGCCATGAACGCTTCCGCACCGCCCGTACGCCGCGCCTTGAACGTGAACGTATAATCGCGCCACGTGGCATCGCCGAAGCGAAGCGCGGTATCGCTCTGGTCCCCCGCCGACTGGCACAACACGCCGTTCTGCAGCGACCACTGGCCGTGCGCAGCACGCGAACACTTCGCCGGATCGGGCAGACCTTCGAAGAGCGTCCGCCCGTCGAGCGCGGTCACCTTGATGTCCTTGAACTCGGCCGTCGTTTTCCACGTCTGTAACGCGACACGTCCCTCAGGCGGATTCAACCCGCCCGCGACATTCGTGATCCTGCTCGGCACCACGCGCGTGGGGAGGTTGTTCGAGAAGAGCTTCTGCACATAGTAGCTCGGCGTACCAAAGCTCTGTGCGTTGTTGTACCAGATCATGTCGCACTTCCACTGCGTGCCGCCGATCTTGCAGAAGAGCGGCGCATAGCTCGTCATCTCCACGATGTCGCTGTTGCGCTCGAAGCCCGCCATCAGCGCCGCTTCGCACAGGGCCGCGTAGAGGTTGTTCGCGCGGCCGGGCACGTGGCAGGCGTATTCGCCGACATAGACTTTCGGACGCGAGGCCGTCCGCGGATAGGCGTCATAGCGGTTGGCATTGGCGAAGAACCACGCAGGGTTCTCGTAGTAGTGTTCGTCGAGGACGTCCGCGATCTCCGTGGTGGTGCGGTTCCACGCGTAACGGAACGTCGCACGGTCCACGCCCGGACCCGCCGAGGAGACGAGACGGATTTCGGGGTGGCACTTGCGGAGTTCCTTCGCAATCGCCTCGTAACGATCCACGAATACCTCGTCCCAGTTCTCGTTGCCGACACCGAGGTACTTCAGGTTGAACGGCTTCGGGTGGCCCATCTTCGCCCGGAGCGCCCCCCACTTCGTGGTTGCAGGATCGCCGTTCGCGAATTCGATGAGATCGCAGAAATTCTTCGTGAAGTAGTCGATCTCGCGAAGCGGCGCAATGTCCCACGGCTTCGCGAACTGACAGGTGATGCCGCCGTTCATCACCGGCAGCGGTTCCGCGCCGATGTCTTCACAGAGGCAGAAGTATTCGTAGTAGCCAAGGCCCATCGACTGCCAATAGCCCCATGTGTTCCAGATGCAGCTGCGCGATTCAAGCGTACCGTCGCCCACCGACAGCTTCCAGTCATACCAGAGCGGCCAGTCGCGGCCTTCCGTGAGACAACCGCCGGGGAAGCGGAAGACGCCGGGCTTGAGGTCCTTCAGTTTCTGCACAAGGTCCTTGCGAAGACCGTTCTTGCGGCCGTTGAAAGTGTCATGCGGAAAGAGCGACACCTGTTCAAGTTCAATCGCGCCCGCCTGATCGATGAGGATGCTGAACGTCGCGTCATCTGCCGTCGCGTTCGGCGTGAACACGGTCTCAAAACGCGTCCAATCGGGGAGTTCGAAGAGCGCGCCTTCGCGCGGCGCACCGATCTTCAGCTGGTCGTTCTTCACCGTGTAGGAGCAGAGGGTCCTTCCGCCCGCTTCGAGAACGGCGCGGAGGTTGCCCTTGTAGCCGTCGAGGCCGCGCGCATAGAATGAAAGCGTGTACTTCTTTCCCGACTCCACGTACATCCCGTGATAACCGCGGTTCCTCACGCCTACGCCTTCACCCGCGCCGAACGCTTCAATGCGCAGGTGGGTCGCCGTCGCTTCATGGACGGGTCTGCCGTACTGGCGCGTGATGCGCGCCATGCCGTCGCCGCGTGCATCGCGTTCCCAGCCTTCGAGTTCCTTCGTCTGCCAATCGAACCCGCGGTTCGCGAGGAGTTCCGGATAGAGACCGCCGTCGGCCGCGTAGTTGATGTCTTCGAAGAAGATGCCCCAGAGCGTCTTCGGACACGCCGCACCCTGCTTTTCGAGATCGATATCGACGACCACGGGTCCCGTCTTCCCCGCACGCGTGGACGATTCCTCCGCCGCCGACAAAATACCGGCCAAAGCAACGGCTCCCGCCGCCATCCAGATTTTCCGCATCATTTTCTTCCTCCTCTTATTCGCCATCCCGGGAAAGGCATGGACGATTATTCAAGCGCAGAACCGGTCCTTAAATGCCCCTGACGTTCCAGCGTTCGGTCGACGGCGTGATCTCAGGTGCGATACCGACGACTTTTTCAGCCTTCAGAACGGGCTTTCGCTCTTCGGTTCGCCAGAGGCGGAGGAGCGGACCCTTCACGCCCGACACCTTCACGTTCTCCAAGTCGAGCGACTCGATGTAGGCCCCGCGGATGAACTCGCTCGGCGGCACGGAGAAGCTCACGTCGCAATCCTTGAAGACGGCGCGCACAGGCACCTTGCGGTCGCCCCAAAGCGCAATCGGCAGCTTGACGTTCGTCGCCTTCACATTGCGGAAAGTGATGTCCGTCATCGACTTGTACCGCTGCCATTGCTCATTGCCGAAATTGTAGTGAAGCAGGCGGTCCGTGCCATCGCTTGTGCAATCGACGATCTCGATCTTGCCCGCGTTCGGACGATTCGGATGTTCGTAGTCGCCGAAGTAGGTGAAGAACGAAAGCATGTTCTTCCGACGGGCCTTGCCGGACGGCGCGCCCGCGATCTTGTCCTGCTTCGAAAGCGAGCCGCGAAAGCCGTACTCCGCCGGACCCTTGAGCGTACAGCGGCGGATCGTCACGCCCGTTCCCGCGAAGCGGAAACCGCTGCAGGCCGTATTGAGATAGCAGCCCTCCACGAGCACGTCCGAATTACCGAACCCGGCCACGCAGTCGTCGCCCGTCTTCATGACGCAATTGCGGATGACCACGCGGTCGCATCCTCTCACATGCACACCGTCGTGTCCCGCCTCGCAGGTGACGTCTTCGACCAGCAGGTCCGACGTTTCCGCAATGCGGTGCGCCCAGTTGCCGGTGTTGCGGATCGTATAGCCCTTCAACGTAAGGCGCTTGCAATTGATGGCGCTCACGCCGTGCGGACCGCGGTAGTGTTCCTCGCCGAGCGGATCATACGGATCGCAGCCGTCGATCACGCTGCCCTTCTCGCCGATGACCGCCGCGTCTTCGGCACCGAGGAGGCGGATGAGTCCGTTGTTCCAGCGGCTGCCCGTGAAACGGACCCATGCGTCGTTCGTCGCGCCATCCGCCCATTTCCATCCCTCGTGCTTGATCAAGGCGGACGGCACGGGCTCGACCTTATCGGCATCCAAAATGAAATAGTCCTCGGGATTCCGCGACCCACGCACCGTCGCCCCCGATTCGAGATAGAGCGTCACACGGCTGCGCACGCGCAGGGACTTGACCTTCCACTCGCCCTTGCCGAGCACCACGGTGCCACCGCCCGCAGTGAACGCCCGATCGATTTCACTCTGAATCGCCGTCGTCGCATCACCGGCCTGCGGCTGCACCCGCACGCGCGCGGCAGGATCCGCCGCATTCAAGCGTCCCATGCCTAAAGCCATCAACAGCGATCCCGCCAAACAAACCAGTGTTGTCTTCACGACTGTATTTTCCTTTCAGATTTTTCCAACAAGATTCTCGGGCACGCGCTTACCCTCAAAGGCCTTGCGAAGACGTTGATCGGACTTCCCAACCCCCTGCGTTCGACGCGAAGGCGTCGCCACCCCGTAGGCTTGAAGATTCGCCCGCTTTCGGGCACGGGCGGCTTTCCATTCATTCCATGTCAGAACAACCGGCTCACGTTCCGCCATTGCCAACACTCCTCTTCAATTCCTGAAGTTGCGGCAGAACCTGGAAATCAGCAAGCGCCGCCAGACGTTCAGCCTCCACCCAATCAAAATGTTCATCCTTGATTGCCGCCACCATCATCTGGCGCGCAGACGCCTCACACTCGCGATCCTGCTGGGCATACAATACTCGTTCAACCAATGCCAATTCCGGCGGCAGAATCCTAACCTTCCCGTATGGCGTTTCAAGAATACGATCCGGTAAGATCGTCTCGCTTTCCAGCAAGCCAAGAATGTCGACATAGAGCCCGCAAATCAACCAGTTTCGCCCCAAACCTCTACCACCGAGTTTCTCGGCGATCTCCTGCATCAACCGAGGCGGAACCGCACGTAACGTCCGGCGGCAGAAATCAATATCGCCACTCATGTATCCGCCTTCAGTATAAAACTCCACCGCACTTCCACCAACGACCACCAACGGGAACCCCCGCTCCTGGAAAAGTTCCGAGATCAAACCCGAAAGCTTCAACGCGCGCTCGAGCAAATCACCCGTCGCCTCGATATCGGCTTTCGCCTCTTTGATCATCTTCTCGTCCATGGGCATTATTATAACATTTGTATTGACATTTCACGAGCGGGAAGCGCTCCGATCAACAACTCAAGAGGTGTCTGTTGTGCATGATCCCGGCTGAATTCTAACTCATTTCGCCAGTCCCCGATGCGCGGGATCGCGGACTCGGGCGAGGTTGCAGCGCGGGGTCTCGATGCGGCCGTTGCCGCCGCGCTCGCCCTCGATGACGAGCGCATTGTTGGCGTCGCTCTGACGGAAACAGACGGTGGGCGTGTCGAAAACGGCGTTGAACTTACCCTCGCTCTGCATCCCGACGTGGCGCATGTCCTTCCCACTCCGGTACCAGAAGCAGAACGAATGGTCGAACACGCCGCCGCCGCGCGGACCGAACCGGAAACCCGTCGAGAACTGGTCGCTGTAGCAGAAATCGCCCCAGTTGTTGTCGCCGTCAATCTGGAAGCCGACCGTCTTATCGTAGATATCCCAGCAGCACGTGAGGAGCGGATGGATGTTGATGAGCCGGTTGCCGCCCGACTTGACAACGACGCCCATGAACACGCCGGCAATGCGCATGTTGGCAATTGTGTTGTCGTAGCCCTCGACGAGCACGCCGATGGAATCGGCCTTGCCCGTGCCGACGATGTTCACGTTCCGGATGTCGCTGTCGGACGAACCGCTATTGGCGCCATGCTTGATGCGAAGCCCGATCTTGACACGCTTCATCGACACTTCGGCGACCATCGTCTCGCGCCCGCTGTCGATCGAAATGCCGCTCGCGACGCCGCTCCCGTCGATGATGCCGCCCTTGAACCAATACCAGCTGCCCGCCGTGCGAATGTCGTTCGCGGGATGGATGCCCCCGAGCCGAACCATGGCCTCGGGACTTTTCCAATCCGGCGACGCCTTGAAGATGGCAAACGTCGAAAGATGCAGCGACACGCTCCGCTTCGGGTGCGCCGGCGTGCAAATCGGCTTGTCCAGCAGATAGGTGCCGTCGGGGAAATAGATCTCCCGATTGGGATTTTGGTCGATCAGCCGCTGAATCGCGTCCGAACACGGCGTTTTCCCGTCTCGGACAATTCCGACCGCGCTCAAGGCCCCCTCTCCCTCAGCCGCCAATCCCAGAACTGAAAACCCCATCGCCAGGGCCACGCAAACCATCATCTTCATCGCCTTCATCTCGCTCCTCTTTTCAGATACAAACCAACAATTTTATCGTACGAACACCGTGAAACCGGGCGGAACGCCGTATTGTAGAGCCGTCGCACCGTCGCTTCGACCGATGAAGAAGCGATTGCGTGTTCCAGGCTGGCGCCGGTTCAAAAGCGGCGAGACGATTTGCCCGCGCGCCTTGACGAGCGTCATCGGACGTTCGTAGTCGACCTCGGGCTCGAGCCCGGCGAATGTCACACCCTCTTCGATCGTCGCCCCGCCGCCGAAAACGGAACTGCTCACATCCAAGGTCGTTCCCGAACGCGCCACGAGGCCACAGCTCAACGTCTTTTCAATGGCAGTCAATGCGACACCCGCCACGACGAGGTTGCCCGTCAACGTGTTGGCCGTACCGTTGAAGGAAACCGCCTTCGCCGCCGCGTCCCCTTCATGGACGAGCCGCAAATCGCCCGTTCCCGTAAACGCACCGCCGAGTTCAAGCGCGGCGGCATTCTCCGCCGCATCCGGTACCTTCACAGTCAAGCCGCCCGCCGCCAACGTGTAGGGAATACCCAACGCCGGGAGCGGCGAACTGTGGGGGCTCACGAGCGTCGCCCCGTCGAACGTCAAGGATGAACCCGTACCGAGCTTGTTAACGGCAAAACATTCAACGTCGACTTCCGTTCCCACGAATTCCACAATCTGCGGCCCCGGCGCGCTCGACTTGTCCATGGAGAATGTAATCGTCTTGCACGTCAGAGTCGAATTGGTCAAGGCCAAAGTCGAGCGTGACTGGTTGCGATACCCCAAGAACAGATCCTGTGCGCCGAAATCGATCTCCGCCTCGTTGCCGAGAAGCGCCCCCGTGCCAGGACCGTCATTCGCAAAACCGAGGGTACACCGCGCGTTCGGATGGTAGAAGCGGCCGCCGTTCACGACTTCGATCACGGCATTGCCGTTATTGCCCACGTAGGCCCCGCTGCTCCGGCCATTGAGCGCCTGGAGTTCGCCGCCGTCGATCTTCAGATGCGTGTTCTTGAAGTTGATCTGTCCACGCTGGTCGGTCTGCTTCGGGAAAATCACCGTTGCACCCGTACCGATGGTGAAATCGACGCCATTGTTCCAGAACCACCAGTCCCCCGTGCCGCCGGTCGAAGGCTCAATGATGGTGAGCGTGCCGTTGCGCAGCTCGCCCCCCGTACGAAACACGCCCACGCCCTCGCCTTTCGTTCTCGAATTCACCGACTGTTGCGCGCCGCCGAGGTCGAGTACGCCGCCGATGGCCAGTATCTCGTAGCCCGTGGGCAGGGGATTCGCAGAAGGATTCAGAAGCTTCAATTCAGCTCCCGCCGAAATCAAAAGCGACTTGGCAGCGGCGAGCGTCGTATTCGTCACGTCCACCGTCCAGGCTCCCGATTCGAAGGTCATGTTCTGCATCATGACGGATGCGAGGTCGCACACGCTGAACATGCCGGCCCCGTTGAACCGCAAGCTATCATACCGCACCGGCGTCTTGTTCGAATCCCAGTTCGCCGCCGTCTGCCAAGTGTTCTCGGCACCGCCGCCCGTCCACAGATGAGTGGTGGGCGTGACCTTGAAGTAGAACATGCCCGACGGATCGCGCCGCAGCTGAATGCCGTTCGCCACGAGGCGCGCCGCCGCCGCCTCGGAAATCGAACGGAAGAGCGGATACTCGGTGTTGAAGAGCGGGTCGGCTTGGAAGTCGATCGAAATCGTCACCTCCCCTTCGGTCGTTTCATCGACGTCGAAATCGATTTCCGGCGCCCCGCCGATGCCAACCGAAGAAAACGCGAGGTGAACCGTCGTGCCGCCGGCCATTTTCACCTGTGCCCCTGTCGCGACCGACTGCGCGCCGAAACCGATTCCGCCTTCACGCACGTCGATCGGCCCGCCGAAATAGCGTCCCGTAAGCGAAAGCCTGCCAGGGCCCGTCTTGACAAGCGACCCCGTTCCGGAGAACGACCCCGACGCGGTGACATCATGTTGCGCGTTCAGCGTCACGCCGCCCGCTTCGATCTGATAGGGATAGCCAAGATTCCCGAAGTAGTCCACGCCTTCGGCGACGGTTGTAAAGGTCGTACCGTCAATCAGGAAGAACGAACCGGTCAACGGCGTACGATTCCGATAGATACGCTGCACGATGATATCGGAATCCTTAAGCGTAATCTGCGCGAGGCCGTTGTCGCCCGATTCCGCGATTCGAATCGCCTGGGCGATGAGCGTTGCATTCGTGAACGCCACAATGCCATGACCGATCGCGCCTTGGCTCGCCGCCACTCTCAATTCCTGTGCGCCGTCCGCCACGTTGACCGTTCCGTGGTCAACGGAGAGAACGCCCGTCGCCCCCCCGTTGAAGCCGATGCGAAGATAGCGATAGAGGTCATGGAGAAGGCCCCCGTTTATGATTCGCACCGTTGCCGTATTCGGCGTGTCACATCCGATATAGTGGCCAGAGTCGACACTGCGGAGATTCTGTAGAACCACGGTGCCTCCATCAATCGTCAAACAGGCGCCATTCTGGAGATTCCATTCGCCCTGCGAAGCCGAGCCTCGGGCGGGAAATGTGACGAGCGTCGCATTCGGCCCCACCGTGAACGATCCATTCGACATCGTCCACCACCCCGGGAACGAGAGGTTCAACGTGCCATTGCGGATTTCACAACCATTTCGAAGAACGTCTTGGTTGTTCATAAACTGCTTGGCAATCTCAAAGTCCTGGGCCTGACCACCGAGATCCAATACGCCCTCAAGAGCCACAATGCCCGCCGCCGTCGGCAGCTGATTTGTCACGCCGAGGGTCACTGTGGAACCAGCGGCGATGTTCACGGCTTGCGCTACGATCTGCGAGGGCGCCCCCAGCGTCCACGTACCGGAGACGAAATCGACATTCTGCAACACCACCGTCGCATCGAGATTCGGCCCCGTCAGGCCGCCTTCACCCTCAAAGCGGAGGCTGTCAAAGGAAACGGGCGTACGGAGCGAATTCCAGTTGCCGCCCGTCGTCCAATCGTGGTCGTTCGCCGCCGCATCCGTCCACACATGGGTGATCGGATCCATCTTCACGAAGATCCGCCCCGCGACATCCGTCTCGAGCCGATACCCGCTCGGCACGGCAATCCGCTTGAGCGTTTCCGCACTTCCACCACCGGCGAAGAGCAAATAGTCCACTCCGCTCTCCGGCGTAACCTGCGCATCGATCATCACGTTCACGCGCCCCGTCGTCTCCGGATTCGGTGCAAACACGAGCGAGGAGACGCCCAGAATACCGTCCTCCGTCAAGGGCGCGCGAATCGTCGTATTGTCGGCCGCAACGAGCCGCACGGCCTGGTCGAAAAACGCCGTTGCCCCGAAGTTGAACGTACCGCTCTCAAGGACGAGGTCGCCCGTTCCCAAGTAGGTTCCGGCAAACGTGAATGTTGCCGCACCCCGCTTCTTGAACGGGCCCGGCCCCGAGAAGGTGCCGGAAGCCGAGACGTCATGCGCGGTATCGATCGCAAGGCCATTCCCCACGAGTTCGTAGGGAACCGTCAGCGGCCCGAAGAAATCGACCCCCGCCGTGGCCGTGTGGAACACCGTTCCATCGAAACGGAAGAAAGACCCGTCGTTCTGTTCTTTCGTTTTATAGACACGCTGCACCGTGATATCGGAATCCACCATTTCCGATTGGACTAAAGCCGCCGCGTTTTCACACAGGCGCAAAGCAGAAGCCACCAAGGTGAAATTGGTCGCGTTGACAATCGCGGTACTCGCCGCGTAACACAAAATGAATTCGCGTCCGCCGTTACGAATGTTCATCACGCCGTCATTGACCGAAAGACGGCCGATCTTGCCGTTGTTCGTTCCAAAGCGAACATACTGGTAGGTGCTGTTGAACACTCCGCCGTTTTCCAAACGAAGAAGGGCGTAGTTGTTGGGCGCATTGCCGCTGTCGCCAATGTAGCAACCATTACTGGTGCTGTCGTTGTTGCGTCTATTGTTGGAGTTGACCGTTCCCCCGTCGATAATCAGCGTGGCACCGCCGCCGAAGTTGATCTCGCCCTGTCCCGAGGATGAAGTATCGACCTGCGTATTGATTACGCCGCCCGGCCCCACTGTGAACGTCACGCCGTTCATCGTCCACCAGCCGCTGATGGTGGCATTGAGCGTACCGTTGCAAATGCCGCCGCCATTGCCGAAGATGGCACTCCATCCCCCGCTCACGGCCCGTGCGCCACCGCCCAAATCCGTCATCGAGGTCATCGCCGCCCCCGAGACGGAATACCCCGCAACCAACGTTGCAAGGATCATCAAGTAACGCCCATACGTGTTCCCACAGAGTCTATTCATTTCTCCCTCCTCTCTCACGATTATTCAAGTAGTATAACACATCCACCTTCCACCCACAATCCAAAAAAATTGAACCGAATTCGAGAAGTCTACTTCGCGAATTCATGCCAAATTCGAGAAGTACCTTCAAGGGGACTGTCCCCACGACTCATTCAAAGAACGCGAGTCGCGTCACTAGAAGTGCCGATGCGATAAAAGGACCAGGCCGATGGCGTTCACAATGAGCAAGGCAAGGCCGCAGCCGATGAGTCGATAGAATGTCACCCGACGTTTACAGCGCATGACAAGAATCGCAAACACCAAATAGGCGAGCCCTCCCAGAATCATCCCCACATACCCAAACGGCCAGCTTGCACCGAATGTAAAGGCAAAAATCGCGATTGCGAAAAAACCAAAATCAATAATGCTATTACAATAAAACAGCAACACCAATTCCGGGAAGAAGGCCACCAAGACGCGCCACGGCCAAGGGACCTGCGCCGTCGTTTCCTTATCCGTCGTTCGATTATCCCGAGCCGTATAGAGCAAATACATCCAGCCGAAAAGAGTAAAGAACGAACCCGCAATGCCGATGATCCGCAGGAACATCATCACATACGGAGACGGTCCTCCTATCGGCTTGAAGAAGATTCCCCAGTACACCGCCACCCAAATGCTGATAAACCAGGCCAAGACCTGAGCGCCAAATGCGATACGCAACCCGCCCTTGTTGCATATCGCCAAGCCCATGAATACAGCAAAGCCGGCGACCGTCCTGAAGATGTTAAAAGAATGCGCAATCGGCAAACGTTGATATCCGATCAAACGGAAGATGAAATCAAAAACGGAAAAGCCAAACAGAATCCAAATCCACTTTGCCCCCTTGACTCGCGAACGAATCAGGAACAGATAACCAACCGCCATCAAAAGCGTAATGCAACACAAAAATGCTTGCGCAGGGGCAGTCCCTCCTCCCGTCCAGAAGCTCTGCGGCAGAAATCGAGAAAACAAAGATACTACCAAAGCGACTAAACCCAGCACACCCGCATGGTACAACATCTTGCTCGAGATCGTTCCAGTACCATCTTCATGATTGACGTCTGTCATAGACCCTGCCATATCCTGACTTCTCCTTTTTCTGTTGAATTTTCGTCCGCAGCCTCAAAACCTCAAGGCACAGTATAACCGTTTTCGCCTTTCCCGTCAACGCCCCAATCGGCGAACAGGAATTCACCCATTTTCACTGTCCCCATCGACAAACTCCACCGCACCGGCGCGTTTCTACTGCGGGAGAGGAAGGACCTCATGAAAACGGGAGCGGCCGTTTTTCGTCCGGAGGCTACCATGGTCGAGCGGACGGAAATCGTCGCCCATGAACGTGGTCGTCACGCGCGCCGTCCAGGGTGCCGTTCCTTCGGAACGCACGAACACTTTCACATGATCGCCCTCGACGTGCACCTTCAACTCGCGTACCGCGCAAAGCGCGTTGAGGGGCGTCACGGCGGGTACCGTCTTCCCGTCCCTCCCGCGCACGACATCGACCCGCCAAGTCGCTCCGTCGTCACAGGCGACGTGGCACTGGCAGGCACCCGTCTTCGCCACGGTGAAGATATCGGCCACCTTGCAATACCCCTTTTCGGCATAGCGCACGCGGTAATCGGGCAGCGCCGTTCCCACGCAGAGCCAATCGAGGTTCGTGGGCGTGAGCGCATAGTCGCTCTTGAGCATGACGCCCGTCACCTCTTCGCCCCGGATGTACGGCCGTGTGCAGCCGGGCGAGGCATCGTTGCCGCCCGCGCCGATGAGCCCGCCCTTCAAGATCAATTTGCCGGAACTGGCGGGGTCGCGATAGTAGAAGCGGCCCGTGCGCTCCTTCACGTTCTTCACCGTACCGTCTTCCCAGCACATCACGTTCGCAATTTCGCAGATGGCGCCTTCCGCGCACTGGTAGATGGGATAGTAGGCCGTATCGGGATAGATGTCCGACCCCGCGAAGTTCGCCCCCGCGCCGAGAACGATGCCGCGGGTGTTCTTCCAATAGAACGGCTTCGCTTGATGCGCCTGCACGCCCGTCCAGAGATGCAGGTTATTGCAATAGGTGTGACCGTTGTGGACTTCCATTCCCACGCACACGCCCATCATCTCGATATTGCTGAAGCGGCAGTCCGACGCGCCGTATACGCGCACCGCCACGCTCTTCTCGGGATGCGCCCATGAACTGAAGATGGTCATGTTCTGGGCGAAGATCGGCCGCGACCCCCTCCCCTGGATGTAGAGGCCGTACGATTCGACGTTGAAGAGTCCAACCTTGTCGATGAACGTCATCGTTCCCTGCGTACACGGCTCGATGCGAATCGCGCATTCACCGCTCGCGCAGATGATGTTCAGATTCTCCACATTCACTCGTACGCGGCCGCTCAACTGAACGACGCCCGCAAGGTTGTTCGTCGCCATGTCCGAAACAAGCCATGTGCGCGAGGCATCCTTCCCCGGTATGCGCGCATAGCCCGCCCCGCGGATGGGATTCTTCAGCACGAGCGGATGCGACACGCGATATCGCCCCGCCGGGAAGTAGAGCGCCCCTTTCGCCGTATTCGCATTCACAATCGCGCTCACATCGGCCGAGCCGTCGTTCTTCACCCCCAGCGACAGCACGTCAATCGGCCCCGCCTCGCCCCATGCCGCAGGCAGCACAATCAGTGCTCCGGCAAACGCCATCCATCGCAACTTTGATCTTTTCATTCTTGGCAACAGCATAACCGACACCTTCTCCCACTCTAAAAACAATCGTTTGGGAAACCATTGTTCTGAAAACGGGCCGCATTATACCATAGGGCAATCGCATCGGCAATATGAAAGTTCAACGACCCTACCGATCAGACCCACCAGATTTCTCGCCTGATGGGGAACGTATTTTGATATAATATCCCCATCTGCCGACAGGGCCGATAGAAAGTGAAAACACCATGACAAGAAAAATCCTCCTGATTGCGATTCTGACCGCCTGCACCGTGTGCCTCGGTGCCAAGCCCGACGACTATTCCTGGGTGCGGGGCGTCAACTACCACCCGTTCGTCTCCAAGGAGGTCATGTCCAAAGAGCTGGGATATGGGCGCCGCGTCAATCTCAACACCATCCGCTTCTGGCTTAGCTACCATGCCTGGAAGGCCAATCCAGACGCCTACGCCCGCCGCGTGGGCGAGGCGGTGCGCAACGCCAAGGCCTGCGGCTACAAGTCGATGCCCATCCTCTTCAACGGCAACATGGCCCCGGCCAGCCTCTTCGACGACGCCGAACTCGCCGACCAGGAACGCTATGTCAAGGCCATCACCTCGGCCTGCGCCGGTTCGAACGGAATACTGATGTGGGACGTGATGAACGAGCCGGACTGCTGCAACCACCTGCTCACCAATTCCAAGGACGAAGCGGAACGCGCGCGCAACGAGAAAAAGCTCTGGGACTGGCTGCGCGCCAAGTGCCGTCTGGTGAAGCAGTGCGACCCCGCCATCCCCGTGACCGTCGGCCACACCGTCTCCCGCACCATCGGTGAAACGGCGCAGGAAACGGACGTCTTTTCCTTCCACGACTACAGCCCCACGCTCGCGCAGATCCGAAAGAACTACGATCGGGCAGAAAAATTCGGCAAGCAATACGGCAAACCGGTCCTCCAGACCGAAACCGGCTGCTACGCACGCGCCAATCCCTACGATCTGGTGATCAAGGAATGCCAGGACCGTAAAATCGGCTGGATCGTATTCTGCCTGATGGTGAAAGCGTGTCCCCGCTTCCACGGCATCTTCTACTCCGACGGCACCGTCCGCGACCCCGCCGCCATCGCGGCGATGATGGGCTGCTACCGCAACCGCGACGCCACCACGATCGTCGTTCCCTACCCCAACCGCGAACACCAGGCCGAACACGCCATCGCCCGAATCAAAAACGCGATGAAGGATCTGCGGGCCAACGGCTTTGAAAATGACCGTTTCAACACCTCCGCGATTCTCGATGCCTGCGAACACGCGGCAAATCTGCTCGAAGCTTCAGAACTGGTGCCGATGTCCGTGCCGCCGACAGCCAAAATCAACGCCTGGCGTAAAATGAAGAATCCCCCGATCGACGAGATCCGTCCGTTCGCCTTCGAATTGACGGAAACCCTCCGCCGCCAGTGCCAGATCATCGACTGAAGCCACGAGGGCGCAAAGACGGGGATTTCGTCTGCGCTGGAAAACCTGTGAAAGCATATCACATCTCGGCCAATAAATTGCATAGCCGACGCCTTCTTCCTCTATAAAAAAACAATCGTTTTGAAAACAGTTGTTTTGAAAACAAGACACATTATACCACAGATCAATTGCGTCGGTAATAGGATAGTCCGAGCCGCTTCCACGGACCCTCCGGCCGATCCGCAACCGCGCAACCGATGCGCTGGTTGTTCCGATAGACCCACCAGCCCGGCGTTTCGAGCTTGGGATGCGGCTCGTCGCCGTGCGTTCCCATGTAGTAGAGGAACCACTTCCCACGATGTTGCAGAACACAGGGATCGGTGACGGCGTCACGGTCCCAGGCGGACGCTTCGCCAGCCCCCTTCAGGATAACGCCATGCGATACGAACGGCCCGTCGGCCGTCGCCGCCGTTGCGAGTGCGATCTCGGAATCGGTCAACCAGGCCCCGAAACGATACTTCTCGGGCCAATGCGAATGGAAGAGCGCCACGCCGCCCGTCGGCAACGCCACCGGATTCGGACACCGCATGCACTTCTCCGTCTGCTCGTAAACCGTCCGCGCCTCGGCGACGGGCACGATCGCGAATCCGTCCGCGGCGATCGTCTTGTAACGACAGTTCTTTGAACGGCGCATTTCCAACGTCGCCCCGGGTTGCAGGTCAAAGGTCCCGAGATCATACCAGAAGCCCGATCCCGGCAGTTGGTTCCATTCGACCCGCGACTCCTTCCCGCCGCTTCGGACGATCAACTCAACGACCGGCGCGTCCCTGTAGTAGAAGAGGTGCGGCACGATCCCCTTCAGCGCATATCGTCCGGCCTTCTCGACCGGCAGGGGATAGGTCGCCGAGATCGCCGCGTCCTTGTCTCCCCAACTCGTCTTGTCGCCGTATTGTCCGCCAAATTCGTTGTACGTCTGGCGCCACTTGCCCTTGAACGTCACGCCAGCGGACTCGTCGTCCACATACCGCCAGGCCTTTCGCGCCGGATCGGGGTTCCCGGGGAAATCCCCGCCCAGATTCCGCTGCAGTTCCCGCGCATGGCCCTTCGTGTAGAGCTCTCGCGGCGAATAGCCGCCCTTCACGCACATCGCCGCCGCCTCGCCGACCGCGCAACCGAGCTGGGCAAGCGTGTTCATCACGCGGGGACTTCCGAGCCCGACGTGCGTACAGCTGAAGCAACGTCCGGCGATGAAGAGATTCGGAACATTCCGCGAGTAAAGCGACCGGTACGGAATCCAGTAACGTCCGTAACGCGGCTGTTCGCACCGCGTCAGGAACGGAATTTTCTCGTCGATCGTGTAGTGGAGGTCGATGGACCACGACCCCGTCGCGACCGCGTCGTCGAACAGCCGTTTCTCCGTGATATCCTGCTCGCAGAACACATGGTCGCCCATCAGCCGGCGCGTCTCGCGCTTGCCGAGGACGAACGGACAGGTGACGAGCTTCAGGCGCGTATTCGACGGATTTTTCTTCGCGTTCGAGAACGCCCCGTAGATGGCGAGCAGCACGCGGTCACGCACCGCCTCGCCCTCCGACAGGATGTCCTGCTTGAGGCCGAACTCCCAGTTCCAGTTCCCGCTCGTCCTCGCGAGGCCGCAGGCGTACGGTTCGGCCCACGGCGCGGCAAACGGAACGTCGTAGGTCGCCATCGCACTCTGCCACATGATGGACGAGCCGAGTGTCATACGGTCGCCCTTCTCGGGCGCGAACTTCTCGCCCGTCTCGCCGCGTCCCTCGCGTCCGTAACGCCACGCCGCACCGGCCCAGAAGCCGACCCAGCCGTCGCCGGTCGCGTCGCAGAAGTGCGGTGCATGAAACTCGACCACGCGGTTCTTCATGACGTCCAGCGCCTTCACCGCGGCGATGCGCGCACCCTGTTTCTCGACGCCAAACGCGCGATGGAAGAAGAAGAGCGACAGATTCGGCTCGCGCTCAAGGGTCGCGAGACGGTCGGAATCGGAGAACACGTTCTCGTATTCCGTGTTCATGAACTTGCTCCGCACCTCGTTCACCAGCGGATAGCGAATCTCGCCGGTCGACCAGACGCGAACCTCGCCCGAAGCGTTGCCGCCCGGAACCGGACGGTCCTGCACGAGCGCGACCTTCAGTCCGCGTCGCGCCGCCGCGATCGCCGCGCAGCAGCCGGGAAGCCCGCCGCCCACGACCACGAAATCAAAGGACCGACTGACTTCGGGCTTCCGGTCCAGAACGTTGAGCGCACCTTCGGGACGCTCTCCGGCGGATGCCAGTACGAGTCCCGCGCAGCGTCCGTCGAACCCGTCCTCGTCGCGCAGCCGGATCTCGACCGGCCCCTTCGCGAGTTCGATTTCACCGCCATCCTCCCAGCCCCAGGCCGAAGCGCCGCGCCCGAACACATGCGCCAGCGCCTTGCCGTCCGCCAGCACCCGGAAGGATCCCGCGCCCTCCACCCACTTGCGCGTCCGCGCCCAGACGCGCCACTTTCCGGACGTCGGGACCGAGACCGTGGCAACCGCGTCTGGGACCGGCGAACCCATCCCGTGCGCAAGCAGGTAAGGCGAACCCATTGCGTCCATGAACTGCACGTCGAGCTTCCACCCGCCCTCGCGGAAGGCGTTCGCGTAGACATCGACACGTTCGGCGCGAGCACCGGGAACAAGAGACAAGACCGCCAGCAGAACAATCGGAATCAAACGGAAGGACATATTAGACGATTTCCATTGCTGTTCAAACTTGACCACAACATTCACTAAATTTGAGACGCCTTACGCAGAGGACGCCGAATACTGTTACGGGGAACCTTCATTTCACATTTGACTCGCCATGATAAACATCGCCATATAATGCGGCAGGGTGATTTTCTTGCCGTTCACTCCGATGTTACCGGAAGTGAACTTGTATCCATACGGAACTTGCCGGCATTTCAACAGTTTGTTCAACGACTGGGTCGCGCCATTGGTTGCCTTGACCTCAAGCGGTATGATTCCGTCCTCTGATTCAACCACAAACTCCATCTCAATATCACCGCTTTCAGTCTTATGGTAATAGAGTGGCAATCCGTTCCGTTCCAGCATTCCAGCGAGGAGATTTTCATAAATTCCCCCTTTCATACTTCCGGCAAGAGTGCCGTCCAACAACTTACGCTTGGCCAGCATACCATATCTCGACATCAGAAGTCCGATGTCTGCCATGTACAGCTTGAACCATCCATCCCGCACATACGCCGAAAGCCCAACCTCAAGGGTCCTAACACATTCCGCCGGCGAGGACAGATGGGCGGCATTCAACCATTCAACGCTCTCCAAGTATTTACGGGCATTCCCTCCATGTTCAATTTCGCTATACTTGAACTTATGATTTTCAAGGGAAAGAATCCGCGGAATCGCCCTGTAGCAACTTTCTATTTTAGGAACATCAAGTTTCTCGGCATACTTGTGGATGTCATCTACCATCACGCCGAGAATCGTCTCTTGCGCAATCTGCACATCTCCATAATGGCGATGATCGACATAGTCCGCAACAACCTCCGGCATACCGCCAACAACAATATAATCCCTGAGAAGCTGATGGAATCGATCATTGACAGCCTCCGGCACCATTTCACGACGGGTGAAAAATCCCTTAAGATACGTCAACTGATCATCGCCATAACCGTGTGCCCAAAGAAACTCCTCAAACGAAAGCGAATGCATCGTTATCTGACGCTCATATCCAACGGGTATCGAACGGGGCACCTTCTTCAACTGACTTTTCTTGTACTTGATGCCAAGGAGCGATCCAGAAGCGATGACATCGCAACGAGTCGTCATCGCCAAGGACTTTAAAGCCGTTCGTGCGTTTGGACATTCCTGAATCTCATCCAGAAACAAAAGCGTCTTTCCCGTTTCAAAACGATATTCAGGGCGAATTGCCGTGAGACGCGAGATGATCTGGTCGGCTTCCAGATTACCATCAAATGCGGAAAGAAACTCGGGATTGAAAACGAAATTGATTTCCAGAAATTCGTCATAGTTCTCTTGACCGAACTTCCTAACAATGTAGGTCTTCCCAATTTGGCGAGCCCCTTTGATCAAGAGACATTCCTGCTTCTTCGTCTCTTTCCAACTTTTCAAAAAACCGTAGATTTTTCGTTTGAGTTCCACTTCTAAATCTCCCTGATTTATTTGAAAATATTGTATCATTTTTAACCGATACAGTCAACTTGCATTTTTTGAGAACTTAAAATCTTGTTTCTTGCATTTTTTTAGAACTTCAAATCGTTGTTAATACATATTTTCGAATGATCGAATGTGAGACGGCGTGCGTTCTGTGGAGAGAATCGGCTCGGCGTGCTTCTTCATGCGCGCTACCCACTCACCCTACCCCAACCATCCTGCGAAACCGCAGGCAACAGGCCACTTACCTTAAGAAGAAGGCCTACTTACGCGAAAGATTAGGTATTTGCAATCCGTGGTCAGTATTGAGTTAGGGCTTGGGTGTGGGGGGCGTTTCACCCTCCTACGAGGATCCCGACTCAGTCCGCAACCGATAACCGACATTACGTACGGTCTCGACTCGTTCGGCATCCTCACCCAGCTTGCGACGAATGAGTGCGATGTGCTGGTCGAGCGTACGGGTGTTGCCGTAAAACGTAACGCCCCAAAGTCGATTCAGGAGCCAATCCCGCTGCAGCACCTCTCCGCGATGTTCGTAAAGAAGTTTCAGCAGTTCATATTCCCTCGCCGCCAGAGGTTCACAGGAACCGTCCGGGCCCTTAACCTGCATGGTTTTACCATCAACAGAATGGTCTCCAATGAGAAAAATAGACGTATCGCCGGACGCATTTCGATTTCGGAGCAGCGCGGCAATTCGGGCAAACATCACCTTCATTGAAAACGGCTTGGTGACGTAGTCGTCCGCACCGCAGCCCAGTCCCTCCACGATCTCCTCGTCCTTGTTTCTCGCCGTCAACATCATGATCGGCAGAGAGGCATCTACGGCACGGATGGCGCGGCAGACCTCAAGACCAGACATCTTCGGCATCATGATATCCAGGATCAGCAAATCCGGACGACGTCCACGAACGGTGGCCAGAGTCTCCTCGCCGTCGCAGGCCAGGCGGACAACATGCCCCTCCGTCTCCAGTGCGATTCCCAACCACTTGCGCACATCGGCGTCGTCCTCGCCAATCAGGATCTCAGCCATGCCGTCCTCCTTCGATATAGTTCAGAACCTCGCCGACGATCTGGTCCAGTTTTGCCGCCTCGTCAATGATCGTCTCGGCACATTCGCTCTTGCGTTCCTCGCTGATACGCCCGTCCCGTGCGAGTTCCGCACAAAGGGATATGGACGTAATCGGCGTCTTCAGACGATGCGAGAAGTCGCGTACGCAGTCCCGCTGTTCCTGCAACTCGCGCCGCAGGACCAGGTACCGTCGAACGAGAAATCCTGCCACAAGCAGAAATAACACCACCGAACCGCCGAACACGGCAAACTCGACACCCCGTAGCCGCCGCGCCCTCAGAAATCCCGGGCTCTCCTCGCCCGGCCACATCACTTTCACCGCAAGGTCAGGGAATTTTGGTGCGAGCGAGGCAAGGCCAAAGCAGCGTCCATCATCCGGCAACACGCCACTTCGTACCGTTCCAGCCTTGTCAACAATCCCGACCCAGACCGGCAAGATCGAGTCCGCAACCGGCACCTCCACTTTCGCAAGCGGTTGCATCCTCGCGGCGATGACTTCAGCCTGCGCCTGCAAATAGGCACATCCAACGGTTCGCCCCCGCTCGACCTCCGTCAAAACAAGCCGATGTGCAGCAATCGACACCACACACAGCGGCAACGCAAGGCCCGAAAGAATGAAGATCGACAAACGGCCCTTCATCTTCACTCGACGTTCTTACGAGCCTGCTGAACCGTGAAGCCGCACGGATCGAGTGCGCCGACATAGTCAAGACGCCCGGCCGGCGTCGAGGTATCAACACGGAAAAGGAGAATGAACTGACGATAGAACTTCTTGATCGGGTAAGTCGCGAGCGGGACCGCTTCAAGACCGGCAAGGTTATTTCCAATGATCGACGCGTCCGCACCCAATCCGAACGCGAGCAAAGCACCGCCCGTGGCCTTGACTTGTTCAAACGCGGCATCCTCATCCGTCACCACACCGTTCGTGTCCGTAATCGCCTCTGTATCAAGTAGCTTCTGGCCCATGTCACGGTAGATGTCACGTCCGTTCTTCGTGAGCGGCGAAATGGCACAAACGATCATGCCGTTTGTGACGGCACGGGCAATGCAGGCGCTCTCGTGCGGATCAAGAATCTTCGCGTCCGTAATCGCCAAGCGAACCCCATCCTCGCCGACCGAACCGGCACCGGCCTGATTCGCGAAGTCGATATGACGAAGTACATAGCGAAAACCGCGATTGTTGAGCCGAGACACTTCCGCCGGGCTCAAGCTATACGGGATGAAACAGTTTCCGCCTTCCGCACCCGAGCCATAGAGGCGCGGCGTCAGGCCCGTGTTCGTCTCGGAATAGTCAATTCCATTCCGCATGCCCGCACCTTTGTAGCAGTATTGTGCAGCCATCAACGTTCGCTGAAAACCTTTACCGTCACCCTCCCCGAAACCAGATGCGCCCCTGTCGCTCATCAGGGAATCAAGATAATCGATCTTGCCGTCGGCTTGGGCCGCCAAGAACGTCGTCACGGCACGGTCAAGCGCGTTCTGGTTCGCAAGCGAGACCGTACGAGCCGCATGTTCGCGTAAAGACCCGAGTTTCATAACGGCAAGAGAAGAGACAATCGCGATGATTGCAATGACCATGACGAGTTCAATCAGCGTAAATCCTTTTTTCATTCTATCTATTCCTTTTATGTGGCAAATGAACTACTTTGTATTGTAGCAAAATTTAAAACCGTCTGTGTAAACTACATGTAAAATCGACAACCCTTGACGCCGAACAGCGGATCATGGTTCGTCGTCGTCGGAATCACCGAATCCACGTGGGCCGTAGATGCCGTTTCCCAAACTGATGAACGCCATGTGTGTCTCTTCGATGTCGTCCAAGGACGTCACCACGTCGGCAACCCCTAGGACCGCCGACAACGCCAATGCGGCGAAAAACGCCGCATTGGCGAGTTCTTCAGACTAAATTCAAGGAATCACACGGGGAACCAGCGGTAGCCGAGGTCGGCGTAGACCTCCACAACCGCCGTTTCGACGGCGTGGTTCCAGCCGGGACGCGCCGGCAGGGACGCGCGGTAGCGTTCCGCCTGGGCGACGGTCTCGGTGTCGGGCACGCGGTTTTCATCGGCGAAAAGGCGCGCCGCGCCGTCCTTCTTCGTGAAGTACTTGAACTCGACCAGCATCGCGTCCTTCGCGAGGCCCGGCTTCGGCACGGCGAGGAAGTCGCAGCGGCCCGCCGGGGTGTTGTACTCGATCTCAATCGTGTAGAACATCGGGAGGGCATCCCACGTGCGCGAGGCGAACGTCGTGCGGAAGAAGTTCTCGTTCATCTTGTCGTACGCCTGCGCGGGAATGCGAGCTTTCACGTAGTGCTGCCAGAACTGCTCGAAAACGTTCTGCCAGGTGCCGCCGTTCATGACGAGCTCCTCGGCCGCGCCGATGAAATGGCGCCGCGCCTCGTCCTCGTTCGTGAATGCGGAAAGCTCGTCGTAGTAGTCCACGAACATGTTCCGGATCGTGAGGTTCGGAATCTGCAGACGGAACATTCCGTCGAAGGTCAGAAGCCCCAAATAGTAGAGCGCATAGGGGAAGAAATCCTTCGAGAAGAACTTCGCGCGACCGAACTTCGCGGAAAGTCCGCTGTACGACGCCGACTCGCCCTCGCCGCGTTCAACGTAGGCCCGCACCCGCTCGAGCGCGTTCGCCGTCGAGCCCGCAAGACGGCGCAGCCAGCCAACGTCCGTGCGAATGTTCGTGTCGATCACGGTGCGCGGGATCTCGCCCCCCTCCTCCACGAAGCACTGGAGATACCAGTTGCAGATCGTCGAGTTGTAGAGCGGCTCCGCGCCGGGGATGAAATGATAACCGTCGTAGAACGCCTTGAGATCCGACAGGACGGACGATTTGAGCGACGGGTCGAAGCCGTAGTCCGCGAACACGCGCTCAACGTACTTCTCGACCTGCGCCTGCGTGAACCCCACCATGCCCAGCAGGTTCTTGCGCAGGCTCACCACGGTGCCCACGTTGAACCCGCTCGAGAGGTCGTCGAGGGTGATCGGCAGAACGCCCGTGAAATACGTGCGTCCCACGCTACCATCCGTCAAACCCGCTTTGAAGGACTTGAAGAACGCCTTGAAGAAGGAATCGCGCGGCAGGCCGCCCGCATTGTCGTGGCCGCAGACCGCGTCGTATTCGGCATCGCGGTTGGAGACGACGAGCTCGTTCGTGAAGTTGTCGTATTCGTCGATGATCACGTAGATCGGCGGCAATCCGTTCTTCAGCACGACACTCCGCAGACGGTCGACCATCATCGCGGGATTCTCCGCCCCAAGGACGGGAGTCCAGTCGGCAAAGGCTGCATACCTTTGGGCAAATTCCTCCGTCCGCACCATGACATGATCGAAGAAGTTCCGCTCGATCGCCGCGAGCGTCCCCACATCGATCGTGGAGAAGTCAAAGCGCAATACGAGGAAGGAATTCGCGAGCGGCGTCGGATTGCGGCCGATGTCGGTCACGCCGAAGAGCTCCTGGAAGCGGTCCTTCAGGTTGACGTCGTAGTAGTGCGCGAGCACGGAACACCAGACGGACTTGCCGAAGCGCTTGGGACGCAGGAACACCGGCGTCTCCACGTTCTCCAATTCGTGGATATAGGCCGTGTTATCCACGAAATAACATTCGCGGACCAGCTTC
>JAZUGW010000244.1:0-19455 GCA_045641465.1 Kiritimatiellia bacterium
TGCCAAATCGCACGCCCAGCTGGAAGCCGCACACGGACAGACCGACGAGCTGCGTGCCCAGCTGACAGCCGCACACGGACAGACCGACGAGCTGCGTGCCCAGCTGACAGCCGCCGAAACGGAAATCGCCCGTCTGCGCGCGGAACTCGAAACAACCCAGACGGCACTTGCCGCGCAGTTTGAAAAGCAGCCCGCAGGACAAACGCCCGCGCCGAGTCTCCCGACGGCAGAACCAAGCACGCCTTCCGAAACCGCCCTGCTCGACAAGCCGAGCGAACTTGCCGAGAAGTTCTTCGGCGAAATCCGCGAACATGTAGTGGAAACGCTCGCCGAGGCCTACCGCGCCGCCGAAGCCGGAGGACGCGACCGCCGCGCACGCGTGCTGGAAGCCGTCTTGGTGACGAATCCGCCGACCGGCGAACTTGAACAGCGCCGCGCCGAGGTCAAGCAGGTCGTCAAGGAGGCCGGCTCGACGCTCGACAACGCGGCTCTTGCTGCACTTGAAAAGATCGGCTTCCGCTACATCAGCGGCAACAAGCACCACAAGCTCGACTGGGCCGGCATTCGCTTCCCGATCGCCAAGACGCCCAGCGACTACCGCGCGTGCCTCAACTCGGCCGCCGAGATCAACAACCGCGTGTTCTAATCGGAATCAGAACAGCGTCATCTGTCCCGGCAGGTCGCTGAGTTTCTTGCGCGGACGGCGAACCACCTTCGGCGCATTGACGTCGAGGTCGTTCGCCTCGAGGTTCTTGAGAATCTGGTCCGCACGATCGACAACCGCCTTCGGCAATCCCGCCATGGCGGCGACATGGATGCCGAAGCTCTTCTCGGCAATGCCGGGCGCAATGCGCCGCAGGAAGACGATCCGTTCACCGTCCTGCTTCACCCGCACCGTGTAGTTCTTGATGCCCGAGAACTTGTCCGTCAAATCGGTCAATTCATGATAATGCGTCGCGAAGAGCGTCTTCGCCTTCGTCTTCGGATTCTCATGCAGATACTCGGCCACGCTCCAGGCAATCGAAATGCCGTCGAAGGTCGATGTGCCGCGTCCGATTTCATCGAGGATGATGAGCGAATACGGCGTAGCATTGTTGAGGATGTTGGCGCATTCCTGCATCTCCACGAGGAAGGTGGACCGTCCACGCGAGAGATCGTCCCCCGCACCAATGCGCGTGAACACGCGATCGAGCGCCCCCAGCCGCATCCGCGCCGCCGGCACGAAACTGCCCGCCTGCGCCATCACCGCCAGCGTCGCGACCTGACGGATGTATGTCGACTTACCGGCCATGTTCGGACCCGTGATCAACATGATCTGATCCGTCGTGCCATTGAGTTTTGTCGAATTCGGCACGAACGGTTCCGCATCGGGCAGCTGCTCGATGATCGGATGGCGTCCGTCGACGATATCAAGGATGTCCGATTCATCGACCGTCGGCCGCACATACCCCAGCGCCAAAGCCCGATCGGCAAACGCGAGCAGCGCATCCAATTCGCCAATGGCTCCGGCCGTCTGCTGGATCGGCGCCGTCCGTTCGGCCACCTGACGCACCACCTCGCGGAAGATGTCTTGTTCCAGCGCAAAACTGCGATCCTGCGCCCCCAGCACCTTCTGCTCGTATTCCTTCAGCTCCGGCGTCGTGAACCGTTCCGCGTTCGTGAGTGTCTGCCGGCGCTCGTACTCGGGTGGCGCACTTACGGCCGCCGCCTTGGAAATTTCAATGTAGAAGCCGAAGACGCTGTTCCGGCGTACGCGCAACGTCTTGATACCCGTGCGCTCGACTTCCTTCGCCTGGTACTGGGCGATCCAGCGATGTCCCTCGGTCGCGATGTTCCGCAGCTCATCGAGTTCGGCATTGTAGCCGGGCGCAATGAGATTGCCTTCCGTGAGCAGCACATTCGGATTTTCCGCAATCGCACGGTCGATCAAGTCCACCACGTCGTTCTCCGGCGAAAGACGCGTCTGGACATCTGCCAGCACGCCCTGGGCCGCAGACGGATTGCCCCCCACGCTCACCTTCAGTTCCGGCACCGGACGCAACGACGCCGCAAGCGCCTTGAGATCGCGCGCATTGGCACGCCCCGAATCGACTTTTGCAATGAGACGCTCAAGATCGCGCACATCCCCCAGACGCGTCTGCAGCGAGGAAAGTCCAATGCGGTCTTTCACGAACGCCTCGACGGCATCAAGACGGGCATTGATCGCGTCCGCACGCCGCAACGGCTGACGAATCCAGCTCGCCACCAGACGCGATCCCATCGGCGTCTTCGCGACATTCAGCACCCCGAGCAGGGACGCTTCACGCGACACGCTTTCACCCGGCAGCAGCGCGAGATGGCGGATCGACCCGGCGTCGAGCGCCAAAAAGTCGCCCGCTTCGCGCAACCGCACGCTCCGCACGTGATCGACCGGATGACGCAGCGTCGTATGCACATAGTAGAGCAACGCACCGGCAGCGGAAATGAGATCGCCCTTCCCTTCCAATCCAAAACCATCGAGCGCCGTCACATTGAAATGACGCAGCAGCTCCTCGCGTGCGGCATCCAGACTGAACGTCCATGCGTCCGTGTAGGACACATTCAGCCCCATCTCGGCGAAAGGTCCCTTCGGGGCCGCCTCGTCGTCATCGGGTTTCGGCAGCACAAGCTCTGCCGGACGATACCGCGCCAGCGCATCGAACAGTTTTTCCTGCGCGGCAAACGGTTCGACGGCAAATTCGCCGGTGGAGAGGTCAAGCAGCGCGAGTCCCGTACCCGCCACTGCGGCGATGTACGTATTGACGTTCTCGTCGAGAAGACCGTCCTCCGTGACCGTACCGGGCGTGACGATGCGCGTCACTTCGCGGCGGACGATCTGTCCTTTCTTGACGAGACGCGGATCTTCCATCTGGTCGCAGATGGCGGCCGTCTTGCCCGCGCGAATGAGTTTCGCGAGGTAGGCGTCCAGCGCGTGATACGGCACGCCGCAAAGCGGCGCGCCCGCACGCTGGGTCAGCGTCGCGCCCAGAATCGGCGAAGCGATGACCGCATCCTCGCCGAACATCTCATAGAAATCCCCGAGACGGAACATCAGAATCGAGCCTGGCGGCAACGTGTTCTTGATTGCACGGTACTGCCGCTGCATCGGTGTCAGTTCTTCAGCCACAACCCATTCTCCTCTGACATCTTGATTCCATCTTGGGGATTTCGTCGTCGTCCGACGATCTTACTTCTTCAGTTCTTCCAACGCCGCGCGCGCCGCCGCCGCATCCTTGGCAATGATCAAATTCGCATGCGGTTCCTTGAACGCCGCAAAGTCCTTGGCCGGACCCCACGTGATCACCTTGCCGCCCTTCTCAAGATACTTCCGCACCCGTGCCGCGCCCTTCTGCGAATCGAACTGGAGCTTCTGCGTTTCGAGATCGCGCGGCTCGCCCGTCACGAACACCGGCAGCTTCGCCGGATTGAGGACGCCTTCCGCCAGCATGTCCGTGGTAACAGGCTCCACCAAGTAGTCCGGACTCGACACGAGGTCCATCGCCCAGCGCGCCAGTTGCGGTCCCAGCGCGTTGGCGCAGTAGAAGCCCACGCGCAGCGCCTTCTCATCCTTCTGCTGTTCCGGGAAACGAACCATGCGACCCGTCACGAACTTGAACGCACCCTGCACCACGTCCGTATTCTTCGGATTCGCTTCCGGGTGCACGGCCAGCACGAAAAGGCGTCCCTTGCCGTATGTGCCCGCCACGCAGGCGACGCAGTCGCCGATGGACTTGCCTTCAACGCCCTTCGTCTTCGTCGTCGGCGCGTACTTCGCGAACGCCTGCATCTTGGCATCGGGGATCGTCTCGCCCGTGGGCCACAACACGGGACCGCCCGCATACCGGATCTTATGCGTACCTGAAATGCCGCACGTCTTCGCCGACGCATCGTTGAACACGATCTCCTTATCGCCCTCGGCGAGATACGGACCCCGTTCGCCATCGGGCTTGTCGCCCTTGCGCCAGAAGGTATACGGGATCAACGGCATGAGATGCTCGCCGCGCGCATACTGCATCACCATAAAGCAACCCGCGCACGTTCCCACATAGGAGCCGCCACGATGGATGAACGCACGCACCTTGTCGAGACCGTTCGTCTGCAGCGCACGCGCCTCGATCGTCGCGCGGCCGCCCGGCATCACGAGCACGTCAACCGTGTCGAGCACACCGTTGCGAATCGACTCGCCATCGACCGGTGTCAACTTCACATCCGGCGAAAGTTCCATGTGCTGCAACCAGCGGAACATGCCTTTGCTCCGCGCACCCTTATCCGTATAGACCGCCACGCGAATCGGCGCCCCGTTCGAAATCGCAGTCCAAGCCTCCCCGCTCGCACCCATCGGCGCCGTCACACAACCCGCACCGCACATCAACAACGCAGCCGCCAGTGCCACACCCGCAAACTTCATCATCTTCATCTCTTATTCCTCTAAGTTTTGTTACTTACTGTTCTTGTTCCTGTTCAATCACTTGCCAGCCTCGGGCTTGTCGGTCATCGTGAAAACAAGCTCGCCACCCTTGATGATGTCCGCATGGCGGAGGATCGGATCGGTGTAGGGCTTGCCGTTGAGCGTCACGGACTTCACATACTTGTTCTTTTCGGACAGATTGATCGCGAACACCGAGAACCGCTTCCCGCCCGGCAGGCTCAGCCTGACACGCGGCAGCTGCGGCGCACCCAGCACGTATTCGCCGCCGCACGGGTTGAACGGATAGAATCCCATCGCGGAGAAGACGTACCACGCGCTCATCTGACCGCAGTCGTCGTTGCCGCAGAGGCCATCCGGTTTCGGCAGATAGAAACGGTCGAACACCTCGCGCACGCGTTCGGCCGTCCGATCGCGCCGGCCGACGAGCGAATAGAAGTAGACCACATGGTGGCTCGGTTCGTTTCCGTGGGCATACTGGCCGATGAGGCCTGTCACATCGACGATGTTGCCCGCGTCCTTGACCTTCTCGGGCGCGGTGAAGAGCGTGTCGAGTTTCTTGATGAACGCCTCGCGTCCACCCATCAGCGCCACAAGCCCTTCCGGATCCTGCATCACGTGCCACGAATACTGGAAGGCGTTGCCTTCGGTAAAATCGTTGCCCAGCTTGTAGGGGCTGTACGGCGTGCGCCACCGTCCCTTCGAATCCTTGCCGCGCGCAAAGCCCTGTTTCGCGTCGAACACGTTCTTCCAATAATTCGACCGCTTGGTGAAGAACGCCGCGTCTTCCGTCCGCCCGAGCTTCGCCGCCAGCTGCGCCGCGCACCAGTCGTCGTAGGCGCACTCGAAGGTGCGGCTCACGCTCTCGCGCTTGACGAGGTCGCATGGGTAATAGCCGTACTTGTCGAGCAGATCCCAGTTCTCTTTCCGACGGCCCGGATGGGGTTTCGTCAGCGTCTCCTTGATCTGCTCGTAGATCGCCGTCAAATCGGCGCCCTTCGGGAGAAGTCCCTTGAACGCGGCGTCGATGATCACCGGAATCGAATGCGTGCCGATCATGCACTGGTTGTCCTTGCCCCAGAGCGTCCAGATCGGCAGATAGCCGGTCCGACGGCCTTGCTCGAGCATCGTATCGACGAGCCCAGGCACCGCATCGGGCGCCAGAAGCGTATAGAGCGGATGCGCCGCACGGAACGTATCCCAGCAGGACAGCGTCGAGAAGAACGGCTTCGCCCCGACATCCGCGAGATTGTTCGGCTGCATGAAGAGATGGTAGACCGACGTGTAGAAACTCGTCTTCGCCGCCGTGTCGCCATCCACCGCCACACGCGCAAGCAGGGCGTTCCACTGAAGGCGCGCATATTGGCGAACGGCATCGAAATTCCAGTCCTTCGCCTCCGTTGCGAGATTCTTTTCGGCCGCCGCCACATCGCCTTCCGCCGAAAGCGCCACCTTCACCTGCAGCGTCTCGCCCGGCTTGAGGTCGAAGTCGAACACATAGCGCGGGGCCTTCTCGTCCTTCCCCCGCGGCAGTTCTACAACCTTCGTGTAGGGCCGATCGAAGACGAGCGCAAACGAATAGGTGCGGCTCACCCAGCAGGACCGCGAGAGGCGTCCGAACACACCGCACTTGTCGGCGTTCAACGCCACTTCCGCCCGCGTGATCTGACGCTGCGGATTTCCGCCGACGGCACTCTGGCAGTCGACGAGCAGGCGGCGCGCGCCGTCACCCAGATAGGTGAAGCGATAGAAACCGACATGCGGACGCGCCGTCATTTCAGCGCGCACGCGCGCATCTTTAAGCGTCACCGCATAATAGCCGGGTGCAGCCGTTTCCGTGGATTTGTCCAGCGCCTGCGGCTCAGGCCTGTCGCCGCGGAACGGCAGAATCGGCAAGTCGCCCAAATCCGAACACCCCGTTCCATTCAGGTGCGTCTGCGAAAAGCCGCAAACCGTCTTGTCGGTCCAGATGTAGCCGCTGCAGTGGTCCCATCCCCCGCGGCCCGTATCCGGACCCGCCTGTACGAGCCCGAACGGCACACAGGCGGCCGGCGTGGTGTGACCTGTCGCCGCCGTTCCGATAAACGGGTCGACGAATGCCGCCAAGTCCTCCACGGCCGCGCAAACACCCGCCATCAACACCGCACCCAACACGACGGCGAACGCCTTTGTCTTCATCTGGACCTCCTTTGATCGACTCACTTACGCCAGCCGAGACGGTCGGCGAAATCCATGTAGCGGTTCCAGTCGTGCAGCAGCAGATTGTGGCCGCCCGGACGCAGATGGTACGAGATCGTTCCCTCTTGCCGCGCTTCGCCCGGCTTCGTGTAGTCGGACGAAACAAGCCCCTTCTTCCCGTAGAGTTCCCACGCGGGCGACGCATACTTGCCCGTCAGGTACTCGCCTTCCTGGCCCGCCCAGTGGTCTTCGCTGGCGGACGCAATCGCCACCGCACGCGGCGCAATAAGCGCCATCCACATGTGCTGGTCGAAATCGATTTCCTGGTCCTTGCCCGCAAACTGGCGATAGTTCACGCAGAACCAGTGCGGGAACGCGCGCGTGATGATCTTGATCGTCTCGCTCTTGGGCAACGTGATATGGTTCAGCTTCGCGCCGCTGCAGCCCGAGTCGTTCGAGCACGCCATCGCGAAACGCGCGTCCATCACACTCGCCACAAGCGCCGTCTTGCCGCCGCGGCTATGGCCCACGACGCCGAAATGCTTCGCATCGAGCATCGGTTCCGTCTCAACCCAGTCGAGCACGCGGCTCGCACCCCAGGCCCACGCCGAGAGCACGCCCCAGCTGTTCGGCGTACGTTCCGTACCATAGCACGTGAACACACCCGTCTGGCACCCGGTCTTCGCATTGTCCGCCGCGATGTCGCCGTTCCAGAACGAAAGCGCCGCATAGCCGCGCGCAACGATTTCCTCGGCCGGCCAGAACGGACTCTTGAACTGACGGTTCGGATCGATGTTCTGTTCCGGCGGGCGGTTGCAGATGAGGATGAATCCCGGCGCGGACTTGGTCTTGCCCGTCATCGGAATGAACGCCGTGAACACGAAACTGTGCGCGCCCTTCGGACCCGTCCAGCGCGCGCGAATGCGCTTGCGCAGCGCCTTGCCGTCCATCATCACCTTGTCGGGCTCGGCGGTTTCGAACGTGAGCGAATCGGGGCGCTCGACGGGACGATACCCGTACTCGTTCTCGAGGAACGTCTTCATCAATTCAGGACGGCGCACCTTTTCCCACATCTCGACTGTGGTCACCTTCTGCCCCGCCTTCGTCGTCATCAGGTCCGGCACATTCTGCGCCTGAGGTTCCGCGGCCAACGCCACACCCAACCCCATCAGACAGCACATCATCATCAGTTTCTTCATCATCATCTCCTTGTCTTGAATTGATTTACATCCAGCTTATCCCAGTCGGTCGACGAGGTCGGGAAGCGCGAGTTCAAAAGCGACACCGTACCAATGGCTGTCTTCCGTCAGCTCGATCGAACGGCACACGATGTCGGCCGCAAGCGCCGCCGCATCGAAAGCCGAAAGACCCCGCAGAACGGCACCTGCAAAAACGCTTGCATAGACATCGCCCGTACCGTGCGACACACGCAACAGACGCGGATTGAAATCATACCGCACACCCGTCCCGTCCGAGACCGCCGTACCGAGCAGATTCGGTTCGAACGAAACGCCCGTGAGGATCACGTTCTTCGCGCCAAGCTTGTGCAGCCCCGCGATCGTCCGCTCGATGAACGCCTTGTCGTAGCCTTCCAGCACGGGCTGCTGCCCAAGCAGGAACGCCGCCTCCGTCAGATTCGGCAGCAGATAGTCGGCCCCGTTGCAGAGGCGCGCCATCTGCTGCGGGAAGTCGGCCTCGAAACCCGGGTAGAGCTTCCCGTTGTCGGCCATCACGGGATCGACCACACGCACAGCACCCGGATTCGCACAATGCGCCATGATGCTGAGGATGGGGTCGATCTGGGACGGGCACACATATCCCGTATAGAAGGCATCAAAACCGATTTTCTGCTTCACCCATTCGGACTCGATCTTGGCCATTTCGCCCGTCAGGTCACAGAAGGTCCAGCTCTTGAACCCGCCCGTATGATTGGAGAGAACGGCGCTCGGCAAAACGGCGCACTCGACACCGCAGGCGGAAATGACAGGCACGGCTACCGTCGCCGAGCACTGTCCTACGCAAGAGACATCCTGAATCGTCAACAATCTTTTGTACATTTTCGTTTAATGCCTTTTACCTTTACTTTACTTCGCAAGAAGCCCGGTCTGCCTCAGAAGCGCCTTCGTCGAGGGCGCCCGACCGCGGAAGCGCTTGAAGACCACCATCGGATCCACGCTGCCGCCGAGCGAAAGGAAGGTATCGCGATACGCGCGACCGAGACGCCGCACTTCGGCTTCGTTGTCGAGGCCCGCCTCTTCGAACGCACCGAACACGTCGGCGCTCATCACTTCGCTCCACTTGTAGCCATAGTAGCCGGCCGAGTAGCCGCCGCTGAAAATATGCGTAAACGCATTGAGGAAGCGATCGCCCGGCACGAAAATATCCGGCAGCAGATCGCCAAAGACGGCGTCCTTCAGGGCATTCGCATCCGCCGGCGGCTTCGTGTGCAGCGCGAAGTCCGTCCGCGCAAAGCAGAGCTGGCGCAGACTCGCATACGCGGCACGATAGTTATTCGCCGCACGCACGCGTTCGATCAGCGCATCGGGAATGAGTTCATTCGTTTCACAGTGGCGCGCGAAGGACTTCACCGTCTTTTTGTCAACGCACCAGTTCTCCATGAACTGCGACGCGATTTCAACCGCATCCCATTCGATGAGACCGAAGCCGGACGCCGCAGCGTCGTCGACAGTCGAGAGCATGTGCTGCAGCGCGTGGCCGAATTCGTGGAAGAGCGTCTCCACTTCGCGGAAACGCATGAGGGCGCGTCCGTCCTTGTCGGGCGCCGACTGATTGCAGCAGACGAGCGCGAGCGGCAAATGCTCGGTGCCATCCGCCGTGCGTTCGTGCGCGTGGAAGGCATCCGCCCAGGCGCCGCCGTTCTTCACGCCGGGACGCGAATACGGATCGAAATAGAAATGGGCGATCGTCTTGCCCGTCTCGTTCTTCACGCGGAAGAACCGCACGTCCTTGTGCCACACGGGCGCAGCCCAGTCCGCCTCTTCCACCGTCACGCCGAAGAGTCGGTTCGCAAGGCCGAAGAGGCCCTTCAGAACCACGGGTAAGTTAAAATACTTAGAGAGCTCGTCCTCAGAATAGGAATAGAGCTGCTCGCGCTGGCGTTCCGCCCAGTAGGTCAGGTCCCAGGCCTCGAGCTTCTCGGTCCAGCCCGCCTTCGCCGCGAAGGCCTTGAGGGCGGCCCGTTCCTTCGCCGCCACGGGCTTCGAGGCCGCCGCGAGTTCATCGATCATCGCATTGACGGCTGCGGTGGAAGGTGCGCTCTTCTGCGCGAGCGAGAGTTCGGCGAAGTTCTTGTAACCGAGCAGTTCCGCGAGCTCCTGACGCAACGCCAGCAGGCGGGCGATGATCGGCGTGTTGTCCGAGGCACCTACGGTCGCCCGCGTGGCACGGGCCCGCGCGATCGCCTCGCGCACCGGACGGTTCTTCGAATGCTTCATGAAAGGCGTGAAGACGGCATCGTCAATCGTCACGCGCCAGGGACCCGTCTTCGGATCGTTGTCGCCCGCGAGCTGTCTGCGCATCGACTCGGGCAATCCATCCAGTTCGGAGGGCTTCGTGAGCACGAGCGAAAACGCCTTCGTCGCATCCAGCACGTGGTTGCGGAAGTCGTTCTGCAGCTTCTGGATCTCCGTCTGGATTGCATTGAACCGCGTCTGCTTCGCGCCGTCGAGCGCCACGCCCGAGAGCGTCGCCGAGAGGATCATATTGTCGAGGATGCGCAACCGCGTGCCGCGCTTCGGCGTATCCGGCAGCTGCGCGACCTTCGCCCGCAGCTCTTTCGCCCGCGCGAAGAAGACCTTCGACTGTCCCACGCGCAACGAGAACAGCACGATCTCGCCCTGGTACTTCTCCTGTAGCTTGCGCCAGCCTTCCGTACTGCAGGTGGAAATCAGATGCCCCACGCAGAACCAGGCGTCCCAAAGCGGACGCTGCGCCTCGTCGAGCGCACGCACAAAACCGTCCCAGGAACAGTCATTTCCTTTTTCCAGCGCATCGACTTTCGCACGTACATCGGCAAGGAGCTTCGGCAGCGCCTCGTCCGCAAGCGCGGGCGTCATCTTCGGGAAATCAGGAAATTCAGCGACGGGCAAAAAGGGATTCTTGGACATTGGTTAGTTCTCCTTTACGGGTTGATTCGAAAATTCCACGAGCGCCTGCTTCAGCGCTTCGGTTGTCGTGAAAATGTGGACATTGTTCAGCTTCTGCGCCTTGACCTGCTTGCGCAGCGCGGCACACTGCTCTTCCGTGCCATAGGCGAAGACGCTTCCGCCCCGCCGCGTAAACGCGCACACGAACGGGGACACCCGGCGCAGATGCACCATCACGAGCGCATCGCAGTGTTCGAGGTCGCCGCAGCCGATCGTGTCACCATCGACCGCACGCACATCGAGAGTCGGTTCGCGGAAAAGATCGGCCGCGAGCTGGGCGCCGTCACGATGGAGGCAGCTGCCGCGGAAACCGACCACCAGATTGCCCCGCGTATGCTGCGGATACTCGCTCGCGAAGTCGCGTCCTGTGAGATACTTGAGTCCGCCGCGGATGATGTCCTGCGTGTGCACAAAGCTTTCCGGATGCGGCGAACAGGCGACGACACGGCCCTTGCCGAACGTCCCCGCGACGATGGCGGGGTGGCCCAGCATCGTCGGCGCGCTGTTCGTATTGAACGCGTAGACGCCCTCGCACGCGTAGGTTGCGATCTCCTTGATGTCCGCGCCCGGAATCATCTCGCACGCTTCAAGCACAGGTCCACCATGATAGCGTACCGTCCGTTCGGTATTCGCCTTGAAGCCGAACAGATCGGCGTTGTCGGTGAAACGGATTTCCAACAGCGAACCGCCGCGATACGGGCTCCGCTGTCCACGATACGGCACCAATCCAAGGGGCGCGTATTTCGCATTCCCGTTCGGCCGCCGCGCATGCGCCAGATAGCAGCCCGCGCAGGTGCCGAAGTAGGTGCCGCCGTTGCGGACGAATTCGACGAGGTTCGTACGACCTTGCGGCTGCAGCGTCGCCGACTGTTCCGCACTGCTCCCGCCCGGGGCGATGTAGAGGTCGGCATTCGCGAGCGCACCTTTGCGTACATCTTCGGCGTCGACAGGCTGGAAGATGCAGTCCGGCGAGAGGGACAGCAGCTTGATCCACTGCACGGCGGAAAAACCGCTCGCACCGCTATCGTAGTAGGCCGCCACGCGAACGGCATTCTTGTTCTTGGGCGCAGGACCCTTCCGCGGCGCGGGCCGGGGGGACTGCTTGAGCGCACGCAGCGCACCCGCGACCGCCGTTCCCTTTTCAACAATGCACAGATTCTTGTGCGGCTTGAAGTACTTGGCCGCCGCGCCCCAGGTCACGACGGTGCCGCCGCGGTTCATGAACGCGACGAACGCCTTCATGCTGCCGCTAACAGGCCCCAGCTGCTTCTTCACGACGCCTTCGTCAGCCGCATCCGGCACAACGATCGCATCCTCGTGGCGGAGATCCGTCCGATAGATTTCATCCGTCGAATAGGGTGTGACATCGAAGTCGCGATCACGCACGAGCGAACGCACCACATCGGCCGTTGCCGCGCCCAGGCCCGGCTTGCACCACCAGCCGACGGAGAGCTGTCCGCGCCGACGCTGCGGTGCCTGCAGCGTGACCGTGCGCCCGGTGGCGAAACGGATCGCATCGCGCACCGACTTCCACGTATCCGGATAGTATTCGGGATGGCCGGCGAAGAGCCAGACGCGTCCTTTCCCGAACGTGCCCGCAACCGCACTCGCGGCGCCCGCCATGCTCGGCAGGTTACCATCGGCCGTGGGGAATTTCTTCTTCGTCGAGAAGCTGTGCAGATTCGAATGGAATTCGGCCATCACCTTGAAATCCGCACCCTTGATCGGATTGCTCGGCACCATCACCGGGCCGCCGTTGAACCGTTCCATCCGCAGACCCGACTTGATTCCGTAGAGGTCCTGGGCCTCCTTCGTATAGTTGACCTGCAGCATCGCCTCGCCACCCCAGCACCCGCGACGGCTGCTGAAGGGAACAATGCCGAGGGGACGCTCCTTCGCACGTTCCAGCATCAGGAACGCGCCGGCACAGGTGCCCACGTAGGAACCGCCTTCCTCGATGAAACGCCGCACTTCTTGCTGGCCTTCCAAGCCCAGGCAGTCCTCCTCGACATTGCTCATGCCGCCCGGCATCACAAGCAAATCGATCTCGCGCAACGCGCCCGCGCGGATGGACGGGCCATCCACATACGTCGCCTGCATCTCCGGCGCCTGGTCCATCAGCTGCGTCCAACGGAACATGCCGACCCCGCGTGCACCGGGGCCCGCATAGACCGCCACGCGCACCGGCGCACCGTTCGAAATCGCCGCCCAGGCCTCAGGCGAACCGCCCTTCGGTCCGCGAGCCGAAAACAGCGAACAACCGGTCAGCGCAAGAAGCGCTCCCGTTGATAAACCGAGAAACAACCGGCGAGAGACAGATTGCATAAAGACATTCCTCTAGACAAGACATCGAAAAGATTATTATACCACAATCGGACATTTGCCTCAACGCGCACCGTCCCGCGCCGCCATCCGAATTTCCATCGATCCATCCGGACGTCAATTACTTCCGCAGGGCCACCAGCTCGGCCACAACGGCTTCATACGAGTCGACGCTCTTCGCGCCCGGCTTGTACTTCGCCACAAGTTTCTTGCGCTCGGGCGTGTTCGCCAAGGCAATCACATGGCCGCCGTTCTTCACGAACGCCTGGAGGGTACTACTATATCCGGTCTTTTCGGGGCTCAGCAGCAGCACCACGTCGACGTGTTCGAGCACACTGTCCGTCACATCGCCCACGCGCAGGTCGAAACGCTGATCGTGCATCAGGTTCTTCACGAGGAACTCGGCGCCCGGCTTGTTCGACTGCGGACCGCTCGCCACCGCGAGAGCCCCGCGCACGCGATCGCGCCGCACCTGCTGGGCCGGACGGCCCGTGAGGTACTTGATCGCACCGGTGACAATGTCGTACGTGCGCTCGTGCTTCTCGGGATGGATCGCACTCACGAAGATCTTGCCCTTGCCCACGCGGCCGCCCAGGAACGCCGCCTTGCCGCCCATCGGCTTCACCGGCTTTGGCTGGCAGGTATTCATTTCCAGACCCGCATACTTACCGAAGACCTGGATGTCCGTATCCGGCACCGGTTCGCCCGGCACCATCACCGGACCGCCCCAGTACAGCACCATGCGCTCCTTCTCCGTGAAGCCCAGCTCCTTGCGTCCTTCCGGCGTGAAGGCGATGTTCATCTTGCCCCAGCCGCGATAGGTCGGCTCCTGGTCGTCCTTCCACGGGACAAGTCCAAGACGGCCGCGATTCGGTACGCTCTGCGTCGCGAGGAACGCGCCCGCGCAAATTCCGTAGTAGCTGCCGCCGTTGCGCACATACTCGCGAATCGCGTCCTGCCCCTCTTTCTGGAGGTTCAGGTACTGCGTGTTGCACCCGCCGCCCGGCTGCACCAGCAGCTTGGCGCCGGCGAGCTTGCCGGCACGGATGTCGTCGGCGTTCACGATCTCCATCGCAAACTCCGGCGAGAACTCCAAGGTCTCCGCCACGTTGAAGCACGAGCCGCCCTTGTCGAAATAGCCGACAACGCGCGTCGGATTCGCCACCTTCTGAACCTTCACAAAGCCCGGCTTCGGCAACGGGCTCGCGGCAAACGCGCGCACCTTCGCGAGCGCATCCTGACTGTCCTTCGCCAGCACCACGTTCGCGCCGTATGTGGAGAGCTTCTTCACCGTCCATGGCTTGCCCCAGGTGAACACCTTTCCGCCGCGCGCGAGGAATTCTTTCAGGCGCTTCTTGTTGCCCTCCGTCGCAACGACGCCGCACTTCACGCACTCCGCCGCATCGGGCACGAGCAGCGCATCGAGATGGCGCAGCACACCGTCTTCCGCGATCGCGCTGCGGTTGACGAACGTCAGGTCGAATTCCTGGCTGCGGACGAGATCCTGCACGAAACGGCCCGTCGCCACGCCCACCGAATCGTCCGTGACGATGCCGAGCGCGAGCTGGCCGATCTTGCGCTGCGGCAGCTTCCACGTGACATCACGCCCCGTCACGAACTTGAACGCGCCACGCAGGATGTCGTGGTCATCGGGATCGACTTCCGGATGCACCGCGCTCACGAAGACGCGTCCCCTGCCGTAAGTGCCCGCGACCATCGCCGCGCCGCCCGCCATGGACTGCCGTTTCACCTGGTCCTCGACCTGGATGTTCGCATTGTAGATGGCCACCGTCTTGAACTTCTGGTCGGCATCCGGCTTGCGCGGCACCATCACGGGGCCACCCGAATACTGCACACGGTGCGTCGAATTCGTCTTTTGGTAGATCAGACCCGCATGTTCCGTGAACTTGATCTTGAGGTCCGCCTGACCGTCCGGACACCATGTCGTATACGGCACGATACCCAGCATGTCGGGATGGTCGGAGGTGCTGTCGCACGCGATGAACGCACCCGCGCAGGTACCGATCCAGCCGCCGCCTTCACGGATGAACTTCCGCACCGCCTCGCGTCCTTCCTTGCCGAGCGTCTTCGCCTCAGTCACGGAATAGCCGCCCGGCATGATGATAAGATCGGCCTGCGCCAGCCCGCCCTTCCGAATCATCTCGGCATCGATCGGAAATGCCGCGAGCTCGTCCGACAGCGCCGTCGTCTGCAGCCAGCGGAACTGTCCGTTCGAACGCGCCCCGCGATCGACGAACACCGCCACACGCACCCGCTCGCCCGCCGCGATCTTTTCCCACGCCGCCGGCGAGCCGCCCTTCGGCGCTCCCATCTGGCAACCTGCACACACCGCGAACACAACAAGCGCGGCCCATTTGACTAGTCTTTTCATTCTGCTTACCTTTCGTATTAAATTCTAGATCGACGGCACCTTCGTCATCAGACGGTCCGTCCCACCAATCGTTGCGCCAGCGACACAAGAAACGTCGTCTCGCCCGGCAGTTTTTCAAGCGCCGCAATGGCGGCCGCCGTCGCAGCGCGTACACGCTGTTCGGTCTCGGTGCGCGAATAGGGCGAGTCGCCGTCGAGGAGGTCGTCCTCGTATTGGAAGGCCAAGCCCAAGTTGCACGCGAAGAGACGAAGCTGTTCGACCTGCTCCGCCGAGCCACCACCCGCCCAGGCGCCCATGCAGGCGGCAGCCATGAAGAGGTCGGCCGTCTTGTGCGTGTAGATGAAGTCGACCTGGGCGTCGGTCAGCGACGTTCCGGACGCCTCGCGGGCGACATCTTCAACCTGTCCCTGTACGACGCCCACCCCGCGCCGGGCGAGTTCCGCCACCACCTCGGCCGCCTTTCGCGGCGTACGGGCGGCACAGCTGAACGCGAGCGCCTGCAACGCATCGCCGGCGAGAATCGCATTCGCTTCGCCGAACTTCGCCCACACGCTCGCCTTGCCGCGACGTTCCGTATCATTGTCCATCGCGGGCAGGTCGTCGTGTACAAGCGTGTAGGTGTGCAGCAGCTCGATCGCACATGCCGGCATCAACGCATCTTGCGCCTCGCCCCCCACCGCCACAGCCGCCGCGAGGCAGATCTGCGGACGAATCCGCTTGCCTCCGCCTTCAACAGCCCAACGCATCGCCTCGCTCAACACGCCCGGACGCTCCGTCGCCTTCGGCAACACCGCGTCGAGCGCACGTTCAATCATCTCCAGATAGTAGTCGCTCATTTTCACTTCGCAATCACGCCGCCTCTGAAATAGACAGGCCCGAGCAGACCCGAAACCAGCAGGTCGTCTTCCTTCGACCAGTGCTTCCACGTGGTGAACGTGTGACGGCCCGTCGGCGACGCCTTACCTTCCTTCACCCAGTCCGGAATCTGCCGAATGGCGATTTCCTTCTTGCCCTTATGGCTCTCGCCCTTCCACTCGCAGTCGTCCTCATAGAGACGGTCATCGCCGATCAAACGGTTCGCCCAGAGGTTTGTGACCTTGATCGAGAGATCGATCGCCTTCGCATTTTTCACGGCCTCCGTCACATCCACGCGGAACGGCGGCTTCCACAGCACGGGATAGGTCGTACCGTTCACCGTGACTTCGGCGAAGTCCTTCACCTGGCCGAGGTCAAGCATCACGCGGCCACCGTCCGTGACGAGGTCTTTCACCGCAGCCGCCGCAACGCGCTTCGTGTAGGTAGCCGTACCCGAGAAGTAGCGTACACCGAGATCGGAGTGTTCATTCCACGGCATCAGCGCATTGAACGTAATCGCCGCCGGCGCATCCCAACCCGCCGGGAACGAGACGGTCCACGGACCCTGCACGGGGCATGCAGACGGCGGATTCGCCGTGCACCGCCGAGTCTGTCCGTCACTCCAGGTCAGCGTCGCTTTGAGCGGCTGCCACGCGAGAACCTGGCCCTTATCCGTCAACTCCCAGGTGGGCGGTGGCTGAACCTGTTCGTTCACGCCGGCAGGCAAGGCAAACTTCGCGTGCTCGCCAAGCGTCGCCGTCCCCTCGACACCGTCGAAGACATAGGTCACACGCAGTTCTTTCGGCGTCAGATAAAGCGGATCGCGTCCCGCGAGATCGTTTTCAACTTTGAGATTGATCGTGCCCTCCCGCACGGCCTCCGCAACCTTCTCCGTCACATCGACAACCGGCGTCTCCTTCGGCGGTTCCCATGTCGGATCAATCAGTCCGTACCACGCACCAACCAGCTTCGCCTCCTGCGGCAACGTGTAGTGCGCACCCTCCTGCACGAGGTCGCGCACCCGCTTGCCTTTGAGCAGATAGATGGCCTCGAACGCCTTGATCTTTCCTGCGCACGGATCGCCCCCCAGCGCGTTGTTGCTAATCATCACCTTTTTGCCGGGCTTCACAAACGCCGACACCTCGGCACAATCCTTGCGGGCACCGTTGAACACGCCGTAGAGGGCCTTCTTGATCGTGAGTGTATGCGACGCCTTCGGCAGACGACGGTCAGGCCGCACCTTCACATCGGCCGTTGCCCCTACAAGATGACGCCCCGTGTTCGGACGGCGGAACACGACAAATGCCGAACCGCTCGGCTGGAAGTCGAGACTCACAATCGTGCGTCCCCGCTCTTCGCGCCACACCTGCGCATCGGCGATGCGTCCCGTCTCGGCGTCCCAGATTTCCGGCACGCGTCCCGTCTGACGGAACGACGCGTCGAACTTCTTCGGCGTCGCGTTGTCGAGCGCGACGAAGTACCAGTCGGCCTCCGCCGAACGCCGATGGATGGCGACCGCACCCGTACGCGGATCCGATTCCGTACTGGTGAAATCGGGCGCGAGGCCGATCTGCTGCAACGCCTCCGCCGGGGTCTTCGCCAGCACACCCTTCGCCCACACCTTGGCGGCCAGCGCCTTCACATCCTGATCGGCCGTCGGCCAACCGCGAAGACCGGGCGAACGCGTCGGCTTCGAGACGCTGCACACCTTCGCCCCCGCGTCGATGAGCTCGCCGATCTTCTTCAGGCACACCGCACTCATCGTATCCTTCTGCGGCAACGCCAGAAGCGCGTAGGAGACACCGCCCGGCACGACCACGCGTCCGTCCTTCACGGTCAATGCAAGCAACGCCTTCGTTGCGCACGTATCAAAATCATACCCAGCCGGCATCGGTGTGGACACGCCCCCAATCGGCACATCCTCGCCGCACCAGAAGAGGACATCCGCCGCAAAGGTGCCTTCCTGCAGCATCCACTGGCAGCGGCTCTGATAGGTGAACCACGCCGGTGCATGCGACCACCAGGTCTGCGTCCGGTCGAGATGCATGCCCCAGCGTCCCATCGTCATGCCGGGCAGATACTTGTCGCCCGCCCACGGCTGATGCGTGAAGCGATGGTAGATGATACGATTGATGCCGGCGGCGAACACGCGGTCGCCCTGGCTCTTGATGATGTACGGCGTCGTACGCCAACGACCACCACGGCCCGGATCCGCCGTGAAGCTTTCCGTCGCCGCATAGCGACGTCCCCACACGTGCGCAAGCGTCGCCGCATGGCGCGAATTGCCAATGCCGCCTACCCCGTGCGCGCCGTGTTCCGCCATCGACCAGTATTCGGCCATCGGCACGTCGACGTCCTGTCCATACTGCAGATCGTCCGACGGACAGTTCCCGTACGGTTCGATCGAGCAGAGCAACCCGTGCTGATGGCAGAGTTCCGTCAACCGGCCTGCATAGTTCTCCGCAAAGAGATCCGCCACCACGCGACGGAAATCCTCGAGGAAGCGCTCGCTCTCCTCGATGCTACCGACCACGCGTCCCGCCAGAACCGGCAGGTACGGCGTGAGCGAATAGCCCATCCGCGCCGCAAATGTCTTGTCAAAATCCTGCGTCCAGTTCTGGGAGGCGACTTCGAAGCTGTCGACCAGGATGTTGTTGAATCCCGTCTCCGCGATCTTGTCCTTCGGGATTCCCAGCGTCTGGCAGAGGCGCGTCACATACTGGGCGAAATGGTAATCCATCGCCGTTGCCGAAAGCTTGTCCACTTCAAGGCCGCGACCATGGTCGGACGCCGGATGGTTACAGCGTCCATTGCAGATGTAGCCGACACGCAGAATCGTCCAGTCGCCCGCCGGCACATCCCATGTGAGCTTCCCGTCCGGCGCCATCTTCGCCGTGAGTTCCACCACCGCCTTGCGCGCCACGACGGTTCCCGGTGCCGCCGTACCCTTGTCACGTCGTGCCGTACCACGCACGGCGAACGACTTCTCGGCGAGATTGCTCAACTTCGCACCCGGCTTCGGCGTCGGATAGGCCAACACCGCGATGTCGGCGTAGAAACCGTTGTCCTTTTTCTCGCGCGGCAGCACACCGGTGAAG